>JANQPW010000034.1 GCA_028285285.1 Silvanigrellales bacterium | reverse complement strand
AGAAAGGAACGGAATGAGGGAAAATCCAGACATCATCATCAAGGTGATCAGCGCAAAGGCTTGAAGGTGATGCGGATTTCTCATCATCTCCAAAAAGTCAGAGCCACGTTGGCTCAACCGAGATGAGGTTTGCGCGTCTTGCAGATGGTTTTGCAAACGGGGAACCCAAACAAAGATCAACGGGATCAGAGTGGCACTGAAGACGGCAAGGCCAAGAAAGGGAGCCTGCCAACGAAAGCTTTCAGCCAGAAACAGGCCTGCTGGAACACCTGCAACCGAGGCCACGGAGAAGGCGGCCATCAAAACTCCCATCGCCCGGCCGCGCCGTTCTTCGGGAATGACCTCTCCAACAATGGAATACACCGCTGCACCCACAACACCCCCAAAGGCGCCGGCAAACAGACGCGACAACAAAAGACTTTCGTAGCTCCAAGACAAGCCACACATCAGGGTTGCGAGCACAAAGCCAGAAAACAGTCCTAAAAGGGCTCGCCGCCGTTCAAAACGGTCGAGAAAAAAAGCCGAAAAGAGACCCATAACCGCAGCAGAAAAAGAGTAGGAACTCACGAGAAAGGAGAACTGGGTCGTGCTGAAGCTGAGCTGTTCCATCAACAACGGCCCAAGGGGCATCATGATGACAAAATCAAGAATATGGCTGAACTGTATGGCTGCCAAAAGCAGAATCAGGGGAGTTTCTCCAGGAGGTCTTTGCGGTGGAGAGCTCATCAAGGCAAACTCCCCAATTGTTGAAGACTGCTGATTTTTCGACCGAGGCGAAGAAGACTCTCTTCTGTGGTGTGCCGCTTGAGATCACGCAAAGGAACCCATTTCAAGGCATGGGACTCATCGGACATTGTGAGCGGAGGAAGGGCTGTTGTGCCAAATGCTCTTGCCAAATAGCGGAGATCAAGGTGCTCGTGCTCGGGCTCCTTCGCAGAAGGGGGAATGGTGTGAACATCGACGTCGAGCAGAGCACCTGTTTCCTTGAGCAAGAGCTCAAAGCTTTCCCGAGGGAGGCCACTTTCTTCCTCTCCCTCGCGGAGGGCAGCGTCTTGGGGGGTTTCGTCCTCATCGATGTGTCCACCCAATTGGAGCCACTTTCCTAACTTTTTGTGATGGGTGAGCAGCAAGTGATCTCCTGATGGGCTCAGCAAACAGAGCGAAGCAGTGCAATGAGCCGGCCAGTCGCCGCGATGAAAGGCCACTCCTTGTTGGAAGGAGATTTTTTCCGTGATGGAGTCTGCACAGCTTTCGCATTGGCGCTGAAACTCTGCAGTCAGCCGTTGCCTGTGGAGCATCTTCAGGGCCTGGAAGTCTTCATGAAGCTGTTTGGCGCGACCGAGTGACATTCGAAACCCCTCTTGGAACAAAGTAACTGGTTGTTAAAAGACACTCTTTAACAAAAACTCAAGGAAAATGGAAAAAATGGCGACACGTATTGCAACGGGAGTGTGTTCTCAAGGCTCACTCCGTGTGGAGATGCAGATTGCTGAGAACGCTGCTGAGACTGATGCTGAATGGAGTGAAAAATGAACGCACTGAAAACCAACACCCGATCGATTCTGCTTTTGACGACCCTCCTTCTGAGTGCCCTTCTCACGCTGGGCTGTGGTTCTGAAAGGAAGTCAGTGAAAAAAGGCGATGTGAGCCCCGTTGAGCAGTCGCAGGCTGCCTATGCCGACGCCGGCCCTGTGACAGAGCCAGCGCCTCAACCTGAGCAACCACCTGCTGCTGCGGCTCCCACCCCGGAAAACCCGCAGACCAACACCCCGGGCACCGCCAACACGGAAACCGCTGCTGCCTCAGCTCCGGAAGACTCGTCATCGAGCACCACGGAAACGAAAACAGCGGAAAAAGCAAGTGATACGTCTGGAAACGAAGTGGTTGTCAATGCAGATGGGACTCAAACAAAAACCACTTCGCCCAGCGAATGCCAGAAGATCCCCTCCGAGTTGGCGGGGCTTGCCGGCGCTGCGCTGATTGAAGCCTTGTTGGCCAAAGGTGGAGACTTCTCAGGCGTTGATGACAACCTCGACCAAGACATCTTGCAAAAAACCAGTGCTGTGAACTGCGCCAGCGAAATCATCAACTGAGCTGGGAGACCCCCCCTTTCAGGCTCGCCGCCTGACTGTGTCCTCGGTCAAGAGCACATTCCAGTGCCAGGCGGCTGCGCACTCCACTCGCACACACAAAGACAAGCGCTCCTTCGTGAGTGTTTTCATTGGCGTCAAGCCATCTTCGGAGGCTTTTCAGAGGGATATGGCTCCACTGTGCTCTTTCGAGAGAAAGGCCCGTTTGTTGAAGGCTCTGGTGAAGGAGATCCCGACTGGGTTGTTGCTCAACCTCTTCGAGGTCTCGCACATCGACCCAATGAAGTTCTGTGACCGACTTTCGGTCGAACCACGACCGGAGATCGCTCAAGGCCAGGATGGCTTCGCGAGTCTGGCCCGACAGATCTTTCTCTTGGCTCACTCGTTCCTGAAAGGCCTGCCGCCTCTGAAGTTCGTTGTGACCGTGGCAGCGACAGCCTTCTCTTGGAAGGAGCTGGATGCGCTGATGTGAGTGCGGCAAAACTTCGATGCAATGCAGTGTGGGAGGCTTTGAAAGCCGGGAGTCTTTGTTTGTGTGGTGATGCTGTGCGGGGGAGGTGTTGAGCCAGGTGCAGACCAGGTCGACCATGACCTGCGCCACAGCGGAGGTCGTGAGGCCCAGCACGCCCACTGTGGCACAGTTTCGGTTGTCGCTCAGCTGATGGCTGCGAAAATCTTCCGCACCTGCACTCAGGCGGAGGCACTCGAGGCAGGCTTGACCGGGAGAGTGTTC
Organism: Silvanigrellales bacterium; assembly: GCA_028285285.1. GTDB lineage: Bacteria > Bdellovibrionota_B > Oligoflexia > Silvanigrellales > Silvanigrellaceae > JANQPW01. The sequence goes on along the minus strand of JANQPW010000034.1, from coordinate 266 downwards.
AAAGAGAGCAACTTGCCCCGAAAGGCCTGTTGCACTGCTGTACAAAAAAGGAATTCCGGTTGCGGCGCAGGCAGCGTGCACGAGGAGTTTACACGAGACCGAGTCTGTGGCGTCGACAACCAAGTGGGGGCGCTTGGCCTCATTTGCGGGGTTGAGGAGCCTCTGGATGGTGTCGGGCTCGCAGGCCAAAATGTGAGCCTCTCCTTCAAACCATGGGAGGTCGCGCCTCAGGGCAGAAAGCGCAGTGGTTGCTTTGGGTTGGCCCA
>JANQPW010000001.1 GCA_028285285.1 Silvanigrellales bacterium | reverse complement strand
CCCTGGAAGACTCCGTTGTCATCTTTTCGCATCCAGCCGAAGAGGTATGCCGCCTCAAGCTTGCTGTAGCCCAATTCACCAAAACGGGAGTAGCTTGCTCGGCCCTCGCGCTCGGCGCCGCCCCAGGAGTTTTTCACGATGAAGGAGTCGATGTTGCCATAGAGCTCGGCGATGCGCTTCTCTTCGTCGGAAACTTCGCCTTCACCAATGACAAACTCCTCACCCGTTTCGGGGTTGAAGCCACTCACGGTGTAGTCTTCAATAACGGTTTGGTGGTAGCCTTGGCGGCCCGAACCATTGCTTGCTACAGCGTCGAGAGAGAAAACTCCGTCTTGAGTGAGACCATTGAAATCAACCCACCAGTTCATCACAACGGGTTGACCGTCGTTGAGAGCTCGCTTCACACGCTGCAACATGTTTTGTTGGGCGCTCGTCAACCGACCCTTGAACACGGGAAGCTCAGACTCGCTGGGATAGTTTGCAAAATCTGCAGGCCAGTTCACGCGGTTCCAGCCACGAATTGATGAAGCCACTGTTGTCTCAATTCCGTTTTCATCACGAAACAAAACGAGGTCGCCCGCAGAAAAGATCTTGTCTTCAACATCGCTCAGCGTAACGCCAAACGCTGCATCGAGCTCTGCCCGAATGGTCTCAGGGCTGCGATCGAAGCTCAGAGGACCCTGTTTCAAGCTGTTGTTGATGTACTGCACGGCCTGGCTTTGTGCTGCTGAAAACGTGTTGTCAGCTTCTTCTGGAATGAAGTCACCTTCGCGAATGAGGCCGTATGTGAGAATCAAACGCTTTGACTCACGCCAGAAACCACCAGTCGTGATCTCTTCCATTCTTCGGCCGCTCAAAAGCTGCGACTCAAAGTGTCGATAGGAGAGATAAGACTCAGAGAGGTTCATTTCCTCTCCTGTGTGTTTGAGCAGCTGAGATTCAATCCAACCCACAGCGGCGTAAACCCAGCAATTGCCAATGCTCTGCCATTTAACCTGGCTTTGAGGAAGATCAACAACTTTTGTTGAAGAGGTGTTGTTGCCTTTTTGGCCACAAGCAGAGAGCGCGAGTGAGCCCAGAACAGCAGCTGCCGCAAAATTTTTGAATGACATTGTTTTCCCCTTGTCAGTGTCTTCTTTTTCACAGGCAGCACAATTAGGATGGAGTGGTGAAGCTGTAAAGTCCAAAGAGTTTTGATGGTGGGCATTGAAAATGTTCATGCCTCACCTTGCTGGGAAGATCAGGCACGCAAACTGGCCAGACAGACAAAGTCTTATCTTTTAATGTATTGTTTTTATTTTACTTTTTAAACTAAAAGAGGCAGTTTTTGAGGAATCCTTGAATCCTGCCATGAAGTCAGGCAGGTTTTGAGTCTTTCTGCAAAGAAGCAGAGCGCCACTGAGCCACAAAAACTTGTGTATAAGTGGATTTTTGAAGACAGAGTCAAAGCAGGACCAAGCATGAGAAAGCTCTACACAGGATCACCTGTCAACTCCACAGGATACCTTAAAGTTTCTGATCTTCACTCTATTTACTATGAAGAGTGTGGAAAAGTTGATGGACTGCCCGTGGTTTTTCTTCATGGTGGGCCTGGCGGAGGTATCGAGGAGGCCTACAGAGGCTTTTTTGATCCGCAGCGTTGGCGCTCTGTGCTGTTTGATCAACGAGGTTGTGGCCGCTCGAGACCTTTTTCAGAGCTGCGGGAAAACACAACTTGGGATCTTGTGGCCGATATTGAAAAACTGCGTGAGCATCTGGGTGTGGAAAAGTGGCATGTCTTTGGCGGAAGCTGGGGGAGCACCTTGGCACTGGCCTATGCGACCCGTCACCCAGAGCGCGTTGCGGGGCTTCTTTTGCGGGGGATTTTTCTGCTGCGCTCCCAAGAAATTCGTTGGTTTTATCAATTTGGAGCCAGTGAGATCTTTCCTGACGAGTTTGACCACTATGTTGCCCCCATTCCAGAAGAAGAGCGAGTGGACTTGGTGAAGGCTTTCTACAAACGGCTCACCTCTGATTCAAAAGAAGTTCGAGCTGTCGCGGCCAAAGCGTGGTCGGTGTGGGAGGCGGCCACCAGTAAGCTGCTTCCTGATGCCGGTCTCCGAGCAGATTTCGGTCGGGGGGAATTTGCAGACGCCTTTGCGCGCATTGAGTGCCACTATTTTATGAACAAGGGCTTTTTTGAAGAGGAAGACGAGCTTCTGCAAAAGATCGACGCTATTCGTCACATTCCTGCCGTGATCGTTCAGGGCCGTTATGATGTGGTTTGCCCCATGCGGAGCGCTTGGGATCTCCACAAGTGTTGGCCGGAGGCGAAGTTTCAAATTGTTGCCGATGCGGGCCATTCATCTATGGATCCTGGAATTCGCACTGCTTTGCTCAACGCCACCGACGAGTTTGCGGAGAGGTTTGGCCAGGGTGGTTGATTCAAAGCGACACGATAGAATTCCAGTGATCTTCGAAGATGAGCACCTGTTGGTTGTGCACAAGCCACCAGAGCTTCATGTTCACCCCACTCGTTTGTGTGCCGACTCGGAGACCTGTGTTTCCCTTTTGCAAAGAGGTCGCGCTCAGGCCCTGTTCCCCATTCATCGTCTTGACCGGGCCACATCAGGTCTCTTGGTTTTTGGCAAGAAACGTGAAGCCGCTTCTGCTCTGGGTCGGAGCCTGGCAGCTGGAAATTGGGAGAAGTCATATCGTCTTATAGTGCGGGGGTGGACGAGCCTGTCTGGGGAGTTTGATGAACCTTTGGCAGCGCGGCATTCTGACAAACAGGTCTCAGCCCTCACAAGGTACCAGAGAGTGGAGTGCTTTGAGATTCCCTATCAGGTCGATCGATATTCCGCCGAGCGTTATAGTCTTGTGAACGCCACTCCGGTAACGGGGCGCCTTCATCAGCTGCGGAAACACTTTCGTAAGGCGGCACACCCGTTGGTTGGTGACGTGAAGTATGGCCATGGCAAACACAATGCATTTTTTCGTCTCCATGCCAAGAGTCATGGGCTTTTGCTTTGGGCCAATTCGTTGAGTTTAGTGCATCCCATTTCAGGGTGTTTGCTCCACTTTTCTTCATCGGAGCATTGTCCCGTTCATTTTGCAAATGCGCTAAACTACCTTCGTCTGCACAACATTGATGGAAAGGGCCCACGGCGTGGCACAAAAGAAACAAAACTCTCAGCTCCTTAAAGATCTCCTCATCAACATTGCCCTGCCTTCGGTGATTTTGATGAAGTTCAGCGGCGAAGATCACCTTGGCCCCGTCACGGGTTTGCTTGTGGCTCTTGCCTTCCCGCTTCTCTATGGCCTCTATGAATTGGCCTCAAACAAAAAGTTCAACCTTTTTTCTGTTTTGGGGGTCGTGAACGTGGCCCTCACGGGTGGCCTGGGCCTCATGAAGGTAGAGGGCATTTGGTTCGCAGTGAAAGAAGCTTCGGTACCATTGATTTTGGGCTGTGCCGTGTTGCTTTCTCTCAAAACCAAACACCCGCTGGTGCGCACACTGCTTTTGAATGAGAGTGTGATCAATTTACCTCTTGTGACCCAGAGCTTGAGTGAAAAAGGAAAAACGGAAGAGTTTGAAAAACTGATGTCTCAGTCCACAGTTTTGCTTTCCATATCGTTTTTTCTGAGTGCCGTGCTGAATTTTGCGCTGGCTGAAATTCTCCTTCAGAGCCCAACAGGCACTCCAGCTTTCAATGAGGAGTTGGGAAAAATGACGGCTCTCTCCTTTCCAGTGATTGCTGTCCCGTGCATGATCGTCACGGCTCTGGCCCTTTGGAGACTCTTGAGTGGTATCCGCCGCCTCACTGGGCTTGATTTTGACCAGATTTTTCATGCTCAAGAGAAGAAAAAAGAAGACACCACAGTGGAGGGTTCAAATTGAAGGGTCCTGTTCAACTGCAAATTGAAAACAAGTTGCGCACACGCTTTCCGGAGGCAACTCACATTGAAGTGATCAACGAAAGCTGGCAGCACTCGGTGCCCGCTGGCTCAGAAAGTCACTTCAAGATCATCGTTGTGGCTGAAGAGTTTCAGAACATGAAACGGCTGCAACGGCACAGAGAAGTTCAGGCCGTGATTGCACATGAGCTGGAAAATGTGATCCGTGCCGCCGCAGTTCACCCTCTTTTGAGGAGCGAGTGGGAGGAGAGGAAGAAGGTGGAGCCTTCACCGGGGTGCCGCGGTGGTTCTCTCCAGGGTTAGAATCGGCCCCTGTCTCTGCGTGGTGTGTTTGAACGGGCAAAAGCGTGGTTTCGCACGGCGTCAAGGCATCGTTGCCAGCTTTGGTGGTCTTCATAAGATCGGGTTGTGGTTCCGTTCTTGTAAGAAAAGATGCTGTAGGGTGCGTTTCCTTCTCCATCTTTGGAGCCACAGAAAAGCAACGAATCGTCATTTCCGATCACAGCTGCATCAAGGCTCTGCTGGCAGGCACGCGCGCTGCGGGCTTTAGAGAAGTGGATCTTTTCAAGTCCGTCGCGTGGGTTGAAGTAGAACAAAGAGTGGCCAGGGTTGCGACGGTCGTCTTGGTCTGGGGCGCAAAACACAGGAAGGCGATTGAGGAAAACCCTCTTTTGATCAAGGGAACGTTCACACTGCGAGCGAGAGGTGAACCGGGCCCCTGTGTAAGTTTGGAACCGACCGTTGTAGAGCACTTCAATGATGTAAGGAACCGTGTTGTATCCATCTCGTGAAACGCAGCGCAGGCTAGGAGCGTCGGAGCGCCCGCCTCGGAGCTCACACACCTGATTGGCCAGGATCTCTTGCATTGTTC
>JANQPW010001014.1 GCA_028285285.1 Silvanigrellales bacterium | reverse complement strand
CTCACCACAGACCTTCCCAAAGCTCTTGAGGAGAGCTGTGCCACCACCTTTTCACAACTGCTGACATGGCATTTGCGCACTTGCAAAAAAACTCTGAGCGGACTGCTGCAGCCCACCCAAGAGTCTCTTCCTCACATGGAACTTCCGCAGTTTAACGACGAGCGCCTGCAGCGAGGCCTTGAAAGGCTCAAACACACAGCACCTGAAACATGGAACGTGCCCAATTTCGCCAAACTCTGTGGCATGAGCACCCGCACCCTCACAAGGCAAGTTCAATCGGAAATACAACAATCACCCCGAGCCGTGATTGAGAACCTTCGCATGAGTCAGGCGATCCGCCTTCTGCTGCAAAGCAAAAGCAGCATCACAACCATTGCGCTCGAGTGTGGCTACCAATCCATCAGTCAGTTCAACAGAGTGTTTCAAAAACGCTACCTGATGTCACCTCGTGCGGTCCGTGCCAGCGCCCTTCAAGCCGTTCCGTAAACCACTACCCAAAAGCCAAGTCGCTCCTCCAAGGTGCGTGTGGTAACATCAAAGAGTTCAGATGGGGGTCAAGGCCCCGCAACACAAAGAGGCAGAAATGAAGTTTTCCGATCAGTGTTGGCTCGACTCACTGGCGCAGGATGCGATGGGCATTGTTCCCTCTCGTCACGATGCGCCCCTCACCACCTTTGGCCAAGCCATTCAAATCTTCCTTGACGAAATGTGTGAGCTCATGGAGCTGTATGTGAATGGTTTCAATGAACGGGTTTCACACCAGAGACCCGACCTTGTTTTTCAGGTGTTCAAAATGGGGTACGGCAAACCCGGAATCATTTTGCTCCGCAACAAAGACAAGCTTGTGATTTCCGGAGATGGTGGACGCATTCATGCCAAAGTTGTGCAGGTCCATGCGTACAATGAGAAGAGTCTTGACGTTTTAGAATTTCTCGCCACACCCTTTGATGCTCGTGGGAACATGGTTTGGAGGGATGCAGAAAACGGTCAAGTTGTCACACCCGAATTGGTTGTGAAACACTATCTGACCCCATTTTTTGTGAAGGGGAGTCATGCGTTTATTCAAGACGACCGTTCCACAGAGAAGGCGGCCGGAAGTCAATCGTCTTTGCCGAGCGAAATGGGCTGAGCTTCAAAAACTCTCATACCCGTCTCTGCACAATAGCGCTGCACATAAAGATGGCTTTCTTTTGCCCCGGGAGCCTCAAAGGGTGTGTAGTGCACCAAACCTTCTTCAGCGTCTTGGGGCAGACCACCACCCTGTAAAACGTTGAACACCCGCCCTTGCTCGTCGATCTGCCCCACTTCCTCGATGACACAATTGTGCTCATGCCTTTCTTCGGGAACAATCTGCGCGTCGGCGACAAAGGTTTGATCGACTGTGTCTGGAAGAATGGGAAAGCGCAACTGGCTGAAGGGCACAGCTGCTAACTCGGCCAGAGCCTTCAACTGGTCCATAGGCGTTGGCCAACTCGCAAGGAGGCCACGACGGCTCGCCTGAGACGCTCCATAAAAACGAAACACAGACCCCGACTGCGCCACTTGTTTCGCAAAGTCTCTCATAGACTGCGCAACACCGTCGTGGTCGAAGCCGCCGCGATGATTGCGAGCTGGAGCGTCTGAAACATAAACGAACCACTGACTGCTCAAGGGGGAACTGCGGGGATCGCGAAGCTGGAGCGCTAACCGCCCATCACTCACAAGAGACACGTCTTCCGGTTCACAACTGTCACCCCCTCCGTGCGCCAAATGCAATGCACATGCCAGGGCGTGGAGACCGGCTTCGGGTGTGTCGCCTCCCTTTTGCGCAGGCGTGTCCCAAAGACCT
>JANQPW010000989.1 GCA_028285285.1 Silvanigrellales bacterium | reverse complement strand
ATGAAGTCAACAGAGCCCTCGCAGCGCGAAGTGCCATTTTCGCCTGAAGCCATTCGCGAGCAGCTCGAGAGGCCTTTTCGCGACCGCAGTTTGATCTTCCGCCTTTTTGTCGTGCCCAGTCTTCTTTTGGCTGCAATCTACGCTGGGGTGATGTGGCTACGCCGTTATTGGTGGCAGAGCTTTCCACCACGGTTTGATGACTCTGTGGTGGCAAGTGACACCTTTTTGGGTGTGATCGCGGTGGGCAATGTGACGGCAGGTGGTGCTGGAAAGTCACCGTTTGTGCGTTTGCTTGCCGAGCACTCTCTGCAGCAAGGAAGACGGGTGTTGGTTGTTTCACGAGGCTACGGTTCTCGTGAGGGAGTTTGGTGTGGGCATGCCGCCGATGCAAATGCCCTGAGTGAGTCTCGTCGTGAAGGAAAGCTCAGCCTGCCCTCATTGTCTGCGAAACACCTTTCCGATGAATTCTATGAGCTTTTGGCATTGTTGCCACCAGGCAGGATCACTTTGGCCCAAGCGGCTCACCGCCGGTTGGCCATTGAGGAGATCTGGCGTGCATGGCAGGGGGAAGCCGATGCGCCCCAAACGGTTGTGTTACTGGACGACGCATTTCAGCACCTGCGCTGCCCCCGAGATGTGAACATCTGTCTGTGGCCGGAAGCTCTGCTGGCTGCTGGCCGGAAACCTCCAGCTCCTCCGTATTGCTTCCCCGCAGGGATTTTCCGTGAAGGTTGGGGGCGGAGTTTGTTTCGTCTTGCGGAGGCGGCCGACTTCAATATTCGAACGGGTGGCACCGTAACAGAAGAGAGTAGAAATGAGCCGCGCAGTTGCGCTTCTCTGGAAGGTTTGACCTGGCCTCTGGGCCAAGCTCCCGCAGGTTGGGAACACCGCCTTTGTTACAGGTTACGAATGGTGCAGGTTCTGCCTCAAGCTGAGGGCGAGCACACTCCTGGGTTCCGAGCCGTTGAAGCTTGGCCGAACGTCAATCAGGCTATTGTCATCACCGGTATTGCCCGACCGGAGCGTTTCCTTGAGGGTTTGGAGAGCACTTTTCCGTCTTTGAGTGGAGGTCTCACAGTGCGTGTTCTGGCCGACCATGCTCCCTTTGCCACATTGTCACAATCGGATTGGCCACAGGAGAGAGGTCCTGTCATTCTCACTGGAAAAGACTGGAGCCGCTTTTGCCGAGAGGGGGTCTTTCTATCATTCTTGGGTCAAAAACATCTGTACATTTGCCTTGCGGATCCTCTTGTGGAATCCTTGAATGGTCAAGGGTTGGGTGAGCTGATGGCGCAAATTGATTCGCAACTTGCCACCTCTCGAAAGTGAGAATGGCATAGGGGAAACGCACAATGTCCATAGGCTTTGAGGCCCATGATTTCCGCTTCAATGTGGCTGCACTGGTGCGGGTGCGAAAGTTTGAAAACCCAGAAGAAGTCTACATTTCTTGCCAGCGTCGAGACCTTGGCTCATGGCAGTGCCCCCAGGGTGGGCTCGAAACCT
>JANQPW010000978.1 GCA_028285285.1 Silvanigrellales bacterium | reverse complement strand
GGCTCTGGATGCTCAAGCGATGGGTCAGCAAAGTGGTCGCAGGTGCCGCCGCAGCTGCTTTTCGGCTCAAAGAAAGCTCTGCCGCAAGTTCGGGAAGCTCCAAGTTCGACAAGGTGCTGGCCTGGTGATCGGTCAGCGAAAAAGACTTCTCCAGTTTCAGCTGAAGGCTCGCCCCGAGCTCTTGAATTCCCAGCCCAGAAGAACCCTCTTTTCCGGGAAGCTGGGCGGCAATTCCCGCCCCGTGCACCACCAAATAACAAGGTTGCACAGTGGTGCGATGATTGGGTTCGGTTTCTTCCCCCTGCACGGTCGCTGGGCTAAGGGTGATGTGGCACACACCTGAGGGTGTTGGACTTTCCAAAGCCACGTGCAAATGTTTCAACGAGGCCTCGGTGCTCACCGATCCCGCAGGGAGAGACTGTTCCTGTTTCGCTTGAAGTTCAGCTGTCTCAAACGAGAGCTTTTCCAAACCTAGGGAATGAAAACCCATTTGTTCAGTTTCGGTGAGCAGGCTCAGGGAAACCTCGGCTGAAAGTTGCGTGTCGAGCTCCAAATATGTGGCTGGAGCGGCGGCCTCACCTGCGACAGCTTCTTTTTTCAAGCGCGCACTGACAACCGCACCATTGGGAATGTGCACGGCAGTGCGAAAAGCACGTGTGGCCGGATCCACACTCAATTCGAGGTGCACTTCCCCATCAAATGCAGCCTCAGTGAACGCCACCACGCGTGTAGCCTTTTCTCCAGGGGAAGGCTCCACCGTTTCAGACCGAAACACCGCATTCTCAATGGTCAACCCTTGCACTTCAAGAAAGCCGGGAAGCTGCTCCCAGACCTGATCGAGAGTTTTTGCCAAAGCAACGAACAAAGGGAGCTCAGGCTCAGCTGGTGGAGGCCCGCTTCCCTGAGTCTTTTCTTTTTTTGTTGCTTCCCCCGAAGGCTGCGCAGAGGAACCTTCCGCAGAGGAAGACTCATCATCAACAGGCTCCGCAGCCGAAGAAGAAGGTTCAGCAATCGCAGGCGACGCCCTGAGCCGAAGGTCGACGTCGCGAAGAACAAGGCCTGCCACGCGGAGCTCTCGATCCCATAACGCCCTCAGGTCGAGTTGAAAATCGAGGTGTGAAAACTTCAGAAACAGACCCTCACCAAGATCGGGCCCCCTTTCCTGCTGACCACCCGGCAACTCTTTCGGGCCCATCTTTTTCACATCTACGCCTGAAAGCCGCAACGCCAGAAAGGGGGAAAACCCCAGGCCAACACTCTCGTATTCAATGAAGATCCCCTGCTTTTCACCAAGGTAGTTCTGAGCAAATCTTCCAGCTTGACGCAAAGCCAGGGCCACGCCCGCAACAAGACTCACCACAACCAACAGGGGAACCGCAAACACGATAACTTGACTGTGCTTGGGAGTGCGAGCAAACCAACTCCCTCCTACGGGCGGCTCCACTTCCGATGAAGGTTCAGGATCACGCTTGTCACTCACAAGTCTCGGCCTCCTCATGGGAAAAGTGGGGCCAGTTTAGGGCCACGATCTCTCTGGGTCAAACCAACCCAACCAACCCCCACTTCTCATTTTGAATTTCTTTCTCTATGCTGGGCAAAACGTCTCAACACGAAAGGTTCATCACATGTCAAACACTTCCCTTCACAGAATCGCTCACGTGGCACTGGCAGCAGCTGCCCTTTCAGTTTCGGGCCAAGCTCTCGCAGAAAAATGCGACAAGACGTCCACTCATAAGGTGTTCTTTGAAATGAGTGTTGACGGCAAAGACGCCGGCCGCATTGAGTTCGAGCTTTGGGGCAAAACCGTGCCAAAAACGGTCGAGAACTTTAGGGCACTCTCCACGGGTGAAAAGGGTAAAGGCAAATCGGGCAAACCCCTCCACTACAAAGGCAGTGCTTCACACCGCATCATTCCGGGCTTCATGCTCCAAGCTGGAGACTTCACCAAAGGGAACGGCACCGGTGGAGAAAGCATCTATGGAGCAAAATTCGCCGACGAGAACTTCCATTGCAAGCACACCGGTCGTGGTCTGTTGAGCATGGCCAATGCCGGGGTCAACACCAATGGAAGCCAGTTCTTCATCACCTTCAAGCCCACCAAGTGGCTCGATGGCAAACACGTGGTCTTTGGCAAGGTCTCCAAGGGCATGGAGGTGCTCGACAAACTCGAGAAACTCGGTTCGGGCTCTGGCAAACCTTCGAAGAAAGTGGTCATCAAAGACTCCGGCGAGATCAAATGAATTTTGCCACACTTCATGGGTCTCCGGAGACCAAAGTTTGGGCAGAGCAATCCGCCCAAAACTTTTTTGCGTTTACAGCTCATATGATCTCTCTGAAGTCCGCCCACTTCTCTCAACGAGCTTAAGTCCAAAAAGACCTAACCATTTCTGAGTTTTTCGCCCATGTTCGGAGCACCGTTCAGGCGATCGTTGATCTGAAACTCCGACGCCCCCTCGCAAAATCATCATGGCACGCCCTTTGCTTTTGACTTTGCAACACGCATTGACCCACTTTAGGAGAATCTCATGTTGAGCCGTGCCGCAGTCGCGTTGGGCGCCCTTGCAACATTTGCTTGCACCCCCAAACCCCCTTCAACTTCGCTCACAGGAGAGAACAACTCTCCGGAAATTTCAGCATCAGCGCTCAACCCCAACACCCACGTTTCCCAGGTGATCCACGTGGATATTCCCTACGACGCCCAGGACGGAAAGTTTGGAGCTGAAACATTTTTTCGCTGTTACTATCTGGTTCCACCGGCTGAAAAGAAAACAATGGAAGACTTCATTGCGCACAGCCCGCAGAAAACACTGCAAGACTTTTTTGACCGAAGCCCGGTGGCCTACGACTTTCGCAATGCCAAGCTCCTCAACCTTGACAAGTTGGGCTATTGGGAAGACCTGAAAGACGAGGTCAGCAGTAAAAATTCCTCAAAACTGAAGGTCGAACGCTTCGTTCAAGCAAGAAAAAACACCGTTGGTTTGGTCGCCGGAGTGGTCTCGAGCGCCATTGCTCTCACAACCCCTCTTTTCACAATCATCGGCTCAGGCCTGGCCTGGAGAGCGCTCCGAGAAATTCAGTGGCGCACAGAAGGCAAAGAGCTCACGCGCGATGCCTGGGCGGGCGCGACTTTTCCCGTCACACTCCTTCCCGTCAACGCCGTTCGCCTGCCCCAGCAGGCTTATTTGATCAGCCACTCCATCAACAACCCCGAGGCAAACCAGGGCACTGCAGCAGTGATCGGTGCTCGCAAAGGGGGCAAAATCCAGCGCACACCCCTCACGATCAAGCCTGTCACAGAAGAAGCTGTTCAGATCTACATCAAGGCTATCGAAGAAAAAGGGGCTGAGCTAAGCCGAGCTGGAAACAGGGAACGGCAGGTGACCTGTCCGCAGGCGGCAAGCCTCTCGTTCCCGACTGAAGAATCACAGTTCTAAACAGCTTTGGGACACACCGGCATTGAAGGAGAGAACATGAAACGAGCCAAAGGAAACATGATCAGGTCTTGCGCCATGATTGTGGGTGCTGTCAGCCTGCTGGCTTGTAGCTCTTCCGAAGAGCCAGCCGGCAACGACGCTCAGGGGAGACACCCTGTTACAGAAACTTCCCAGCTCATGCGCGTTTTAGACAACGTGCCGGTGACGGGCAGCCTCGAGTTTGTGAGCACTCGTGAGCTTCGCATTCCCATCAAAGGCAAGCTCTCAGGTCTTCCGGGAATGCTCCTCGGCGAAGTGAATGAAGTTGCCATTGTTCCCGAAGGCGCTCAGGTGAAGCTCCAAGTGAGCGATCAGGGTCATGTGCGACTGGAGGCAAAGCCGCACATCGCCAAAGTGAAGAACTTCACCATGCGAGACATCACCTTCACCACCAAACCCTACGACAACAATCATGCCGACGAATTTGTGGTGAATGGTGGTCGTGACCCCAACAGCTTTATTGTGGGCAAGCTCATGAGTATGGCCCTGGGAAAAGACATTCGCAACAAAATAAAAGCCGCCATCAGAGGCTTTGACCGGGCCGTGAGTTCACAACCCGATCTCGGCTCCCTCACCCAGCTGCTGACCACCTCGGGAGAAGGGGTGCAGCAATCTCTGTTGAACCCTGCCAACATGCGCGATTTTGTTGTGACACTGTCTTTCAAGCAAAGGCACCGGCGCAGCGTGCACACAGAAAAGATCAGCTTCGACCTCACAGGTTATGGAATGATCGACGTGCAGCTGCGCACCAGTGGCCCCCTCACAGCGCCTCGCTTTGAGTCAGCAAGCGTGGATCCGCGAGTGAATGGTTCCTTAAGGGTTGGAAAAAATGAAACAGGTCTTTTTGGCAATCTCAAAAAAGTGGCCCTGCACCGCATTGAGCTCACAAAGGGAAGGCACATGAAAGCCACCTATGAGTTTGTTGCAGTTATCGATGGCATCACCGATGGCATTCAAACCACATTCTACCAACGAAAGGCCAATGGCTATGCCGACCCCGTGACCAAGGGAGCCCGACCACTGCAAAAAAAGGCCCCCTTCAACCCCACCACCATGGTGGAAAAAGAAATGCTTGACTTGGTGCTCGACATGGAGAAGTTCGTGCTGGCAAACGATGCCGTGATTCCAGGCCACAGTCTGAACGCACTGCTTGATGGAAGTGCTGTTTCCGTGGAAAGTCTCGGGTTCTAAGTCTTTTAAGACGACACCGCTCTCCAGCGCTCGCAGTGCTTTCCGAGAGAGTCAATTTGGTGCTCACCTCGCTGCAAGAATTTCCCTCTCCTCAGCTCGTTCCCAATCCGATTGCCCCTCGGTGCGCCCATGGCAAAAGAGGAGGGGATCATGCGCAAAATTGTGAGGGCTTCAAAAGAAACAGGGTTTTGGCCCCTGGCCCTCTTTTCAAAGCTGCTGCTGCTTTCGTTGGTGGCTCTAGTGGCACCTGTGACGGCGTGCACCGTGTCTGAAAAAACCCCTTCTTCATCTGAAAACAAAACGCTCGTGACGGTAGACACCAACTACATCGACATGATCTTTTTTGACACGGCGCGTCTCGATTCTCAGGTGAAGTTTTGTGCCTACCGCATCACTGGCCCCAGAATTTATGAGACTCCCCCGAAAACAAAACAACTTCCAGAGGAACCAAAAACTCTATGGGAGTACATCGTCAAACTTCTTGAAAGGCGAGAGGACGGACGCAGAGCCCAATTCGAAGAAATTGAAACCACTCCAAAAATCATAAACCAAGTGGCCTTCCACCCTATACAAAGCCCAAAAGACGACCGCCACCGGCCGATGAGCTGGAAGGAATTTGATGCGTCGGTGAAGCGGTACGCTCAATCGGAGAAAATCTCCAGCAAAGAGCAGTTCTTCATCGATTTCTTTTTCCAGCAGTTGAGCCAGCCTGGCAAATTTGTGAATCGTGTGGTGGTGGGTCGCAAAAACCCCCTCAAAGTGTGCAAAGAGCAAAAAGCAGAAACCTGTGAATTCCTCAAAGCATACCCCGAGAAAGTTGCCGATCTCACTGTTTCCTTCAACTACATGAAAGAACAGTTTGCCAACACGGAAACAACAGAGAAGAGGCTCAGCATGGGGCTGGGAGCACCTCCAGAAATTCTCGACCTCACAGAGATGCTGATCAGGGAAGCTGGCCCGCGCAAGATCGACCATAAGGCCTGTGCCGATGAGGCTCGGCTTCTCGATCGCATCCGAGCACCAGAAGGGGGAGATGACAAATGAACGGATTCACCTTCCTTGCACGACTGCGCCAACGTGCGCTCCCTCGCCGTCTTAGCCGGCGCTGGCGTTCTTTTGTGCGCCTGCAAGCATTCACTTTGCTCCTGGCTTTGGCAGCCTGCAACCTCACAAAAGGTCGTCTGCAGTCTGTTACCGACGCAAGCCCCCAACAACGGGCCAAACTCGGCGAGGTCACCCGCGCTCTCAACAGAATCAAACAGCAATATCCACAGGAATTTCACCCCATCATTCAGAGCGTGCAAGCCCGCATGAACGACCTCATCCTTCAGCCTGCGGTGGGTCTGCGACAAGGGGCCAAACTCTTTGTGATGAACTCCCTTCCTGGTGGCGGCAAAACCAGTTTCGTGAAGCTGGTGGCCAAGGCCATTCAGGCTGGGGAGAATGTGGAGTACAAACTAGTTACCTCAAAGGACAGTTACCTCAACGTTTCAAAAATTCGCGACTACGCTGTTGAAGATGGTCGTTTCGGCGATATTCCCACACCGGGCGTGCTGCTCTTCGATGAGTATCAACGGGCTTATGTGGCCCCTGACCCCAAACGCATTGCCGTGCCCCCTCTCGATCGGGTGCAGTATTGGAGCGAGGCCACGGTTTTGGAAGAGATTGAAAAGCTGGAGAGAGTCAAAGAAGTCCTTGCTGAAGAAATGAAACAAAACATAAACAACTATTCAAGTTACCAGAGCTACTACGATCAAGCTCTTCGAAACGTTCTCGACCCAGCCCTCACCAAGCTCAATGAGCAGCTCAACACCCGAAAGCGGGAAGAAGACACCAAACGGAGCGACGTCACGCGCGAATTCAACGAAGCGAAACAGCGCATGGAAGACAGTGCCAAGAACTTTGAGCTGCTTTGGCAGGCCGTGGGAGACGGTTCCATCTCCATCACCAAGGGAACAGATCCCGGCAACATCAAAGACCAGCTCGAAAAAATCGCCGTTGAATTTTCCCAACTCGAGAAGCGCCGTATTGAAAAACAGGGCGCGATCGATCTCATCAAGGCGAAGCTCACGCTCCACGAGCTCCGGATTGATGAACTCAACGAGAAAGAAGCTGTGAGAAAACGCACGCAAACGCGTGAACGAGAAGTCGAAGTCACAGAGACGGACAACAACCCCAATGACGACCTGCTGAACAGCAGCTCCCCAGACAGTGCAGACTACAACCCCTTCGATCTTTCGCCGTTGGCTACCCCTCCAAAGGAAGAGGAGGAGAGCCGCGAAAGCCGCACGGAAACCATCAGGCAAACAACTTACCAAGAAGAAGAGGTGCTCAATCAGATCGAATATGAAGACGATCCGGAGTATCGGGAGGTCAAAACGAAACTTGATCGAGCCAGGGCAGAACTCCGTGGTTTCGAAGATGATGCAGAAGACATTCTCAAGCGACTCAAACCCATTCTCGAAAAATTTGTGGAGTTTTACCCCACTGCCCACCAGGTATTGCTCGACAACCACACCAAAGACAAATTATCAGATATTCGCGTGCCCGCCCCTGTTCCCGACGCCGAAGCACTGGCTGAAGACGTTGCAAATGGAGCGAAGACCCTTGCGGAAGCCGTTGCAGCAGGCGACCCTAACGATCCCTACTTCACAGGTGTGTTGCGTCGGGCTTTTCAACGGATCTTGGGTCTGGAGTTTGAAACCCTTCCCGAAAAACTGATCCACAACACGGTGAGCCGCTACCTACCGCGCTATGTGGAGGCCATATCAGCCTTCAGTCCGGTGGAAAAACTGATGTTTGCGCTGCGAGACAACCCCAAAGGCTTTCTTGACTTCTACCAAGAGAAAAAAGAAGAAATCGTCACCGCCAAACAAAGCTGGGCCGGTAACGTCTTCATTTTCCTCGCCGGCAATGTGATCCCTCTGCAAAATGAAGTCGAGAAAATTGTGGAAAGCCCCGACATCGAGCAGTGCAACCAGACGCCCCTGGAATACCTCCCCGACGAACCTGGGCAACTGCCCGACCTCAAGCGCGACCCCCTTTGTCGGCGTTTGGTGGTGGAAAGCCTCGCGCCTAAATACCAGGAGTTCATGGACAACCTTGTTTTGGGCGTGTTTGGTCGCCCCAATGAAGGCATTGATGAGTTTGAGGAGCACGTTTCCAAACTCCTCACCAAGGAAGACTTTGAAAACCAAGCCGCTTTCCGTGATCGCATTGGCACCATTGGCTTCATGTTGCCACCCAGACCCCGAGGCTATGTGAAGTTCATTGAAAGCCAGTTCCTGAGGGTGGCTCTCGCGCTCCAAGTCTTGTTTCTTGATGCCCAGGCAAGCCCCGTCATAGAAGTGGATTTTGACAACGACCTGGTTCACGCCGTGTATCGCGAAGTCGTGGACGCCCGCAAAGGCTTCCGCAACTTGGTCGACGTGGCCGGAGGTTTCGTGGCGAGCTACATTGGCTCAACGGTGAATGAGGCACTGAGCGCAAAGGTCAGGTGTGAAGGAAAACAAGTGCATGGTGTGAAAATCGGCCTCCAGACCGGGAAGTCGAGCAATGGTGCCAGCGAGGCCTTTTTCACCACCCGCGTGGCCTACACCAGCAGCCCGAAGAAATACAACAGACTCAAGTCACTGGATGAAGCCGTGCCCCTCACCGAGGTGGATCTCAAAGATCACGCCGTTCAACAGATTCATAAGCGGATGAGTGAGTTTGCGGTGGTCATTGCGGGTGAGGCGGCCATGACAGTGGCTTTGAGACAATCGCTCATTGAAAAAGACCTGGAGATCTCCGTGACCGAGAAAGGCCGGCTCGAACGGGTGTTTGGACCCATCCCCGATTGGGCTGGCACACTCACAACCCACTCCGACTACGCCAACATCATCTCTCTCTCCAATTCCATTCTAGCTCATTTGGCGGGTGTTGTGGCCTGGGATCTGGAGTCCACCTTCCTCAATGCATCTTTTCAGGAGGTCGACACCCGTATGCGCCAGTCGGCAAGGCAGCTACGGGATCTCACCTTCTTGGTCACAAAGATTGCCAACTCATACTATCAAGGAAACACACCGAAATACCCTCTGAAGTCTTTCCTGGAGATCGAAAGAAATCTGGGAGGCCGACTGATTCCCCTCAATGCCTACCCCGTTTTGCGAGAGGTGTACCAATGGGCCCAACAACGCCACAGCGCCGGAAAGAACACCTTTGAACTTATGACGGAAAAGGAGTCCATGGGCATCATCGCGCGCATGCGCACCGACAACAGTTCAAGCAGCGTTCGGGTCATTGTGATCAAGCTCACACCCCTCGTGGAAAAGTTTGCTCAAAACATCATGACGAGTTACCTCAGCGTGTCCAATATCGAACAATATCAAACCTCTTTCAAGATCAGTACCGATCGCCTCGACGAAATGGTCTTCAGCTTGGAAGAAGAGTCTCTCAAAAGCGACTTGAAACGATACGCCGGTATTAAGGAGTACATTTCCTTTGAGGCGCTCAAGAATAACCGACGTGGTGAAGATGGCTTTCCCAGCTGCAAGGTGCACCGACGGGGAACGCTCCCCACCGATCAGCCCCACTCCTTCTTGAGGGAAAAGCCAGTTCCTTCCGAAGTGAGGCAACTCATCAAAGATCTCACAACGGTGAAAGAAGACTCAGGCCCCCTGATGGAATCGCTGGCCGAGGTGAGACGGTCTTTCTTGACAACTTTCCTGGAAAGCCTTGCCATATTCCTGGGCTGGAAATCAGCAGAGAACTTTGATGACCCCGGCAGCAAAGATCACTGAGAGACGACGGGGTCCCGCCCGGCTCTGGCGCTTGAGCTCTGTCTTCGCTTTTCTGCTTGTTTCGTTTGGCTGCGTGCCCAGGCAACACCTCGCGCTGAAAACAGCAACCGAAGAGCACCTCTGCCCCATTGAGAAACAAGATCACCAACACCTCACGGCCTGGCTCCGGGAAAACCGACCACCCCATGGCTTTTTGGAAAGTGCCACGCTTCATCTCGAAGACATTCTGCCGGGCAGGCTCTCCCTCAACGCAACCGGTTGGCCAGCCGAGCTCATCAACAACTCACGGGCTCCCAGCTGCCGCCTCCGTTTTGCGCTTGCCGCCGATTCGTTTTCTCCATCGATGAGCAAAGATCCGGTGACCAAGTGCCTCAACGACAAGATCGACCCCACTGGGGACATGCGGGTGTTCCATGCGGTGCTCGGCGAAAATGTGTCGCGCCTCTTTGGCTTTGAACTCAAAGAGAAACCGGGAGAAGCTCCTCGGATCACCACACCCAACCTCAGCGAAGCCGCCGCGGCCATCGAACTTCTGAACTCCTTCCTTCCCGAAGAAGACCGGATTGTCATCCAGTTTTACGACGCCCAGATCTTGAGCGCTGCCAGCGAAGGCTTTTTTCTCGATCAGCTCGTGCGGAGCGACTCCGATCGTGTCTACTTTCCTCTTTCTCTCAGCGGCTCCATCATGCATCACGATCTGGCATTTCACCTTCCCTCTCTCGCCGTGCCACCCGAAGTGTTTCGTTTTCTCCAACGCGCCGTCTCTCTCGTGTTGGAGTTTCTCGCTGCCGAAAAGGAATCGTTGGGCCTCACAGACCGACACATCCAAACCTACCGAAACGGGATGGCCAAAGACTTTGATGCGAAAACCGGGAACGCCGCTCACAACCTCTTTCTCCTGATCAAAAACCAATATCGCAAAACAAGAGAAACCGGCTTGCTGATGAAAGCGTTGAGGGAAGAGGTGCACCGCAACACATTCATGACCTCCCTCAAAAACGTGTTCTATCGGCCGACCTCTGGCTGGGACCTCGTGGATTTTGCCAAGGAGGCTCTGAGTCTACATGTCTACCCTGAGGCCCGCACGGGAGACTATCTCAGGCCCGATCCCAACACTGTGAAACGCCGTTTTGAAGAATATGCAGCCACGCGCCCGGATCTTCAACGACCACCAGGTGCTGGCGACGATAGGCCCGAGACCATGAAAAACGAAAACCTCGTGGCCCGGCTCACGCAGTGGCACACGGCTCTCGATTCGGCTGCAGAACAGGCCCTGGCCAGTCTGGAAACCCAAACCTCAGAGGGTCAAATCTTCACAACGGAGTGCACGGAGTTCTATGGGAGGTTGAAAGAAGAAACTGTGCTCGCTCCCGGCCTTGCCCCTACCCACTGAACACCACCGAACCGCAACCACAGCATTTCAGGCCTTCTCAAATCAGTTTTCCTTTCCAGAGTTGATCCAAAAACTGCCGATAGGGCAGAACTTCAACACCATTCACAACCCGCTTTTCTTCGTCGAGTGAAACAACCAAAGGTCGTGCTTGGGGGTGTTCCTCCAGCAATGCCTGAATACCCTTCAAATCTGAATTGACAACTCGGGCTTTGCCTTTGATCTCGATGGCCATGTCCATGTTGCCCAAAATAAGATCCACCTCAAAGTTGCTCGCCGTGCGCCAAAAAGAAAGCTTCAACTCCGGATCGCGGTAGCGGCGATAATTCTCAACCTCACACAGAATGAAGTGTTCAATGGCATGACCAAACTCGGGTGTGCCGCGCTTCGGTTTGCGCTTCATGAGATACCCTGCCAGCCCCACATCAAAAAAGTAAAACTTCGGAGAAAGCGCGAGTCTTCGTTTGACAACTTTGCGCCAGGCGGGAATTTCAAATGCGATCAGGGTGTCGTACAGAATTTCAAAGTAACTCTTCACGACTTTTGACGACACACCAGTGTCTCGGGCTATCGTCACGTGATTCACCTGTTCACCATTGCTAAAGGCAGCTGTGTTGAGAAAACGGGAAAAA
>JANQPW010000968.1 GCA_028285285.1 Silvanigrellales bacterium | reverse complement strand
TAGGCGGCAAAAAGCGAGGGGTTGCGATTGGCGTAGCGGGAGAAGAGCTTAAAGGTTGCGGGTCGCTCCACATAGAGCGGGCCCTCCGAAAGGTGGCTTTCATGCTGCAAGGCGAACTCTTCTGTGATCACTTTCAATCCGGTTAAAGCAATGTCGTCGCTGAAGTCGGGATCGGATTTCATCAGTCGTGTCATCACCAGCTTCTGCTCCGCCTCAATCAGTGTGACCTCAAGAAAAGCCACAACCCCTCTCAGCTCAGGGTGCAGCACGACCATCTTGGTGCCCACTTGAATGCCCTTAATTTCTTCCGCGGTTTCCACGGCCACGAGTTCAGCAGAAACACTCGCGATTTCAAACCGAGCCACTTCCTTTTCAAAAGCTGCGAGGCTGCCGGCGGCAGGTTTTTTCTTTGCTGACTTTTTCAGACGCTTTCTTTTCTTTCCTGACTTCGACTTTTTCTTGGACTTCTTTTTCAGTTTCTTCTTTCGCTTCTTCTTTTTCTTTCGCTTTTTCTTGGACTTCTTTTTGGCTTCTGAATTGTTTTCTGAGCCGGATGCGGCGGTCTCTTGCTGCGCGTGGGCTACCATTCCTTCGCCAAATGGGCTTGTGCCCAGAAAAATGAGACACAGAAGAAAAGGGGCAATAACCGCGACGAGCAGCTGGCGCTGTGTTGCCGTTCGCCAACGCCGGGAAAGGCGGAGAAGTCGAGTTGCCGAAGAGTTGCTGGTCATGGGTACATGTGCTCCTTCAGCTGCAATCGGTTGTTTTTTCCCCAAATCTGAGAACTATCCTCGGTTGTTGTGAAAACCCCGAAACATTTGATTTTTTCTTGAGATTCTTGAACATTTGAAGGACAAACGCACCTGAGAAAGGCACTTCTTTCTGAGGGTCAAGCGGAGGTTTGTGGTGCAGGTTGAGATTGGTGGGCGTGAACTCAGGGCAAAAGTGTTGTTTTCTGAGGAGGTTATAAGGGAGCGAGTTTGCTCCCTAGCCGCTGAAATTGAGCGAGAAATTCCGAATGATTCTCCGCTGGTGGTTTTGGTTGTGCTGGACGGGGCTATTGTCTTTGCTGCCGATCTGCTCCGTCAGCTGAACCGGCCCACAGAAGTGGAGTCGGTTAAGTTAAAGAGTT
>JANQPW010000963.1 GCA_028285285.1 Silvanigrellales bacterium | reverse complement strand
CGGGCCCAGCGCATTCGGGAGGGCACTCGGAGTCTGGCGGCAAAGGTGCTGCTGGTGAACCCCGAGTCTCTGACTTTCACCAGTGGAGCCACCGAGAGTATTCACACGGCGGTCTTTTCTGCTTTGAGTTTGGCTGCAGATCAAATCCGCTCGGGAAAGAGGTTGGAAAAAACACTGGTGCTCTATGGCGCAACTGAACACAAAGTTGTTCCGGGTGCTCTCGAACACTGGGTCAATCGCCTGGGTTTGCCGATGGAGGTCAAAGCTCTTCCCGTTGGAAGGGAGGGGCAGTATGATCTTGAGTTTCTCCGACGAAATATTGAAAGCTGCTTTTTGCTTTGCACCATGGCTGTGAACAACGAAACAGGGGTTGTTCAGAATCTCGAGGCCATAAGGCAGATTCGTGGAACGTTGATCGCACCACCTCTCTGGTTGGTTGATGGAGTTCAGGCACTCGGCAAAGAACCTCTGGAGCTTGTGAGCAGATCCATAGACTATGCGGCTTTTAGCGGTCATAAGGTTTATGCCCCGAAAGGAGTGGGCTTGCTTTATGTCCGGCCCGGTGCGCCATTTGTGCCGCTCTTTGTGGGCGGAGGTCAGGAGGCGGGTCGACGCTCGGGAACGGAACCACTTCCGGCCCTAGCAGGTCTTGGTGCAGTTCTGTCGGCCCTCCTCGAAAAGGGTGGGGCTTTTCATGGGCAAGATGCTCTTGTGCGCCACCGTGATAGGGTGCTTGAGGCCATGAAAAGAGCTTTTCCCCAGTTCAGTCTGAACGCGCCGCTGGCGACCACAGTGCCCACAACCCTGAACTTCTCCATTCCCGGGCACAATGGCTCCAGTTTGCTTTTGCTCTTTGAGGCCTTTGGGATTTCTCTCAGTGCAGGTTCGGCCTGCCAGTCGGCCCACGAGGGATATTCCCACGTTCTCACAGCCATGGGGCTGCCGGAATCGCAGTTGCGGTCGGCGGCCCGGTTGTCGTTTGGCTTAGCCACAACTCCAGCAGAAATTGAAACTGGCTGCTCGCGCATTGCAGAAGCGGCTGCTGCCATGAAAGCGCATCCCTGCAAACCTTCCGAGTTTGTGGTTCCTGTGCTGCAGTTCAGTGACGGTGTGCAGAATTGTTACGTTGTGTGTGAAGGCTCTGCTGCCTGTGTTGTTGGCCTTTTTCAAGAAGTGGAGTTGCGGGTGAGAGACTTCATTTCTCGGGAAGAGCTTCAATTGATCCAATGCATTTGGCAAGAACAGGAGTCTGATGGCAGGTTGTGCTTTGTTGAAGATCAACCTTCCCTAAAGGAACGATGGGTAGAAGTTCAGGCGGAGAACCTGAGCCTCGTGAAACTGACCCAATTTTCTGCACTTGACCTGCTTGGCTGTGAGTTGGTGTTTTGCGCGGGGTCGAGATCCCTATCGAAGCCGAGCGGCGAGTCACAGGTGTGTTCGGTGGTCCTTTGCTGTAACCGCGAGGAAGAGAGTGTGCGGTGGAATCTTCCCTTTCCTTTGCAAGGAAACAGCTCCACAAACCCCTCCGACTGTGGTCTTTCGTTGCAAGAAGTCAGAGCTCGTGAAAGTGAGTTTGTGGTTGTTGATGTGAGAGAGAGCTATGAGAGGTCTTCTCACTCTCCGTATGCGTGCATTGATGAACTCTTTAAGGATCCTGTGCTGAAGCAGCCAGTGTCGGGCATTGTCTCCTTTCTCGCTTCTGTCGTTTCGGGAGCGTCTCGGAGCGGGGTTCCGCTCCTTGGGAAAGACTCGAAGCGCTCCTACCTTTTTGTGTGCCGAACGGGCAATCGAAGCTCCATTGTGAGCGCGATGCTGCGTGATTTCGGCCACCTGAACTCCTACAGTTTGAAGGGCGGTCTGTCGTGTGTGAGTCTTTCCAACACGTAGAAGGTGCCTGACAAGTGGAGTGTCTGTGAAGTGATCAGGGGTCTTGTGCTGTTTGAAGCACCTGTAGGTCATTTGTGAGTGAAATCTCAAACGAGGTCTGTGGGCAGGTTTCCCCGTAAAGAACTCTGTCAATTTCAGGGTTGAAGTCTTCCAAGATGTTGATCAGTTTGCCCGTCTCGTCGAATTGGATGAATTCGAAAAGCTTGTAAGCCAATTGCTGAGTGGTGCGATCCACACTGGGCAGAGGGTTGCTCACAGGCCTTGGCTGCACAGCTTTCTGTTGATCTTCCTCCGCAGCTTGCCCCGATTTTTGCAAGACCAACAGAAGTTCACTGAGAGCTTGTGCCGATGTTTTTGCCTCAACAAGATTCCTGCGCGCAGTCGAGACTTTTTCCTGGGCCTCTGCAAGATGAGGGAATGCCTTCTTCCAGATCACTAATCCTGAAACCAAAGCTCCAACCGTGGCCCCAGCAATCTCCGCTGCCTCACCGACGCTTCCATCACCACCCGCCTGCAATTCAAGCCAGGATATAACGAATGGAACCCCACGAACGAGACTGAGAATCTGGGCTCCTCCCGCAACAAGCTCTGTGGCATAGGCGTAGGTGCGAAGACGTCGCTCAAAGTTGAGTTTAGCCTCGGCGTCTTCAATGGCTTTTTGACCTGGAGCGGCTTCCGCGAGGTATCGCAAAAATGTTTTGTGGTGAACGGGCCGCGCCACCCGGTTTTCAGAGGAGCCTGTTCTGATGAAGCTTGCGATCATTTTGAGGACTTCTTTGGCCTCGGGAGTTACTTTGGGAACCCTTAGCCTGTTGAAGAGATCTTGGTACTCTGCTTTTTCAAGAGGTTGTTGGGCCCCTTTGAGGCGCTGCTTCGAAGAAGTCAGGAAGCACGAGTAGAGCTCTCCATTTGGAGCCTTTTTGGTTTCTGTCCAAACCATGCCTACTTTCGATGCGAGCTTACTTCCTTTGATGATCAGCTCGGCACTGCGGGGTTTTGAGGTGTCGTTCTGACTGCGTTGCACGCAAGCTGAAGAAAGAGCAAAGAGAACGAAAGTGGCGAGGTGTCTTTTTGCAAAAGGGCGAAACGACACAGTGGGGCTCCTTGAAGATTGTCTTTTGCAGTGTAACCGCAATCCTATGTGGAAGTCTTGTGGCCTAAGGGTAGAAAAAAATTGAGAGTTGACAAAAAAAGTAAAAAGACTCAAGTCATTCCAGTTAATGCCGATGCCTAGGCATGAAAGTTTTATCGAGTGCTGCGACAACCTTTCTTTGCGTTACCATTGCCCTGCTGGGAGTTTTTCCAGAGAAGGGCCTTGCCGAGGGTTGGACACTCGATATCCGGAAGCGAGAGGCCGAACGCAAGCAAGAGAAATGGTATTTTTCAGAGCACATTGCCAACAAGCGATCGTCAAAACGTCTCGACCTTCTCTACCGTTTTTTTCTCGGTCAGCGTGCGCCACGAGCCCGGGTTGAACTGGATGTTTACGCAGCCGGTGAAGCTCTCCGGCAGAGTCCAGATAACGACACAGTCAACGTTCACTCCGGAACCGGAGTGGGCTATGGAGGTCGGATCGCTTTCAACAATTTTGTGTCGGCGGTAACGGGCCTGCGCACTCCCAATGTGGTTCCCACGGCCTTCGGAAGCACTCTTGATATTCAGGCTTCGGGCGAGCACGAAGGTTCCACTTCTGTTTCCTATGGAGGTGGCCTGCGCTTCTTTGGGCAGAATCCTGAAGACACAGCTGTCTATGTGGACTACGGCCGTCAGCGCTACCAGTTGCTCGCCCCCCCTGCAGGTGTGTCTTCGGTCACACTCGACACCGGCACACAGCCGACCACCCGCGACTACGACGCTTGGGTGCCGCGGATTTCAGCTCAGTTGTATCTGTTTCCCGCATTGGCTCTCACCGGCGGGGGGGTGATCAACGAGTCGTTTGTGCCACCACATGTCATTTCTGAAAGTTTTGTGCTCAGCGAGTTTCAGGCTGGGCTCCAGCTTGATATTGTGCTGATTCGGCTGGGCTATGACTACCTGGAAAGAGGTTTTCAGCCAAAAAATCCGCAGGTTGGCACCACTGTGGTGAAGCAAAGCGTGCATCGTGTGCGCTTGGGCTTCCTTTTCTAAAGCTCAGGCCAATAAAACGCTCTGCTCTGAGGTGACCCGGAGACTTCAAGAAGGGTCCCATGAGCACAGAAAAATCGTTGTCTCTCAAGGGTATCTCCAAGTTTTGGGCTCCTCTCGCATTCACGTGGGTTTTGATGAGCCTCGAAGGTCCGTTTTTGACGGCCCTGGTAGCACGTATGGCCGACCCAAAGGAAAACCTTGCGGCTTATGGAGTGGCCTTCATCTGCGGCCTCATTCTGGAAGGCCCCGTCATCATGCTCATGTCTGCAGCAACGGTGCTGGTGAAGTCGCGGATCAGTTACTTGGCCTTGCTGAGGTTCACACATCTGCTGAATTTTGTTGTTACCGCACTGAGCGTGCTCTTTGTGATTCCTCCCGTTTTTGAAGTTGTGACTCGTGAGGTCATTGGCCTTCCTCCTCAGGTTTCAGAAAAGATGTGGCTGGCGAGTGTTTTTCTGATTCCCTGGCCAGCGGCCATTGGTATCAGAAGATTTTTGCAGGGAGTGCTCATTGCCGATGGCCGCACGCGGGAGGTGGCCTATGGCACGGTGGTGCGGCTCGTGGCCATGGCTGCAACTGGAGTTCTGTGTTTTCACTTTGGCTCCTGGGGCGGAGCGGCAATGGGTGGCTTTTCGTTGAGTGTGGGAGTTTGTGCCGAAGCTCTCGTGGTTTGGGCGATGGCTCGTCGGAGTGTGGAAAGAGTGTGTGCTCGCAGCCCAGAGGGAGACAGCTTGAGTATGGTTGAGATCTGGCGCTACTACCTTCCTCTCATTCTCACCACCGCCATTGGCTTGCTGCTGCAACCCATCGTCACTTTTTTTGCTGGCCGAGGTTTGATGGTGCTGGAGTCACTTGCTGTCTTGCCGCTGATCAACAGCACGGCCTTTTTCTTTCGAGCCATTGGTCTTTCGTTCCAAGAAGTTGTGCTTGCACTCCATCACAATTCCGCTGAGCGCTTGGAGCAGCTTCGCCGCTTTGCTGTTTTTTTGGGTGGTTTCAACACATTGATTTTTCTGGTTTTGTCTCTCACCCCCCTCTCCGTTTTTTGGTTTTCCGATGTGGCGGGCCTCAGCGATGAGCTTCTCCACTTCATCCGCTTTCCGTTTGCGTTACTGTTTCTTTTGCCGGCCCTTTCTGTGTGGCTCAGTTGGTCAAGGGGTTTGGCTATGATTGAACACCGCACAGTTCGCATCACCTGGGCCTTTTTGGTGGAGATGGTGTGTGTGATCGCAACCATGGCAGCCTTTGTCACTTTCCAGTGGGCAAACGGCGCGGTTGCGGGTTCTGTGGCTCTGAGCCTCGGCAGGGTGTTGAGCATTGTGGTGATGACTGTGGGAAGGAAGCCAATTCCAGCAAAAGAACTATAGCGAGCAGTTCGCAGACATCCACGTTTTGAATGCTTCGGGTGGGGTGCTCCCACTTTCGTTCATGAAGCTTGAGTCGTAGAAAGACGGAGCAGCAGACCCTGAGATGATGCCCCAACCCGGCTGGTTGGCATCTACGGAGCTATCTGCAATTTGCGTGCTACGGAAGAAGGTTGTGTCACCATGTTGGAAGATGGCATCCGAGAAGGGGTTTCCTGTGGGGTAGGGTGTGTCTGCCGGAGGTGCAAAAGCCAAAATTGAAGAGGTTGCTCCTGGCGCCCAACCCAAGCCTCTAACACGTTGAGAGGCGAGCCCAATTTGTTGCCCAAAGTAGAGCGACTGCTCTGAATTCACAACCTTGTCTTGACTGCCGTGAATAGCCAGCAGTTTCCCAGGGGATGTGTTGCTGGGGTTGGCAGGGTCGTGACCCGACCAGTTCCGCAGCGCCGTTGTGCTGAGGTGAATGTTCAACAGTGCGTCGATGGGAATGTACTTGAGCAGCATTTCATCTGTGGAAATGTTGCCCTCACGAAAATCTTTGAACATGTCGATGAGCTGATCTGCAGTTGGCAGAGCGAAAAAACGGGTGAATTCAGCGAGCCCTTTCACAAAGAGCTCCAAAGCGAGGCGGAAGGTTCCCATGGTGAAAGTAGTGGGTGGAAAGAGCAGCGCGGTGCATTGGAAGCGAGAGAGAGAGATCTTCCCTTCTCGGGAGCTCTCGGCCCTGTGAGAAGCGCCAGATTTGGCTAGGGCAATGAGAGATGTCATTGAACCCCGAGAAGAACCAACAAGGTGGCTCACGGGATGCCGTGCCGAAAAGGCATCTGTTGTGGTTGCACCAGAAAGCTCTCCGTAGCGCCGCAGCGCGTTCGCCAGTGTAGCGTTCAATGTTTCGTTGGTGGTTTCGCCTGTTTCGTTGTTCAGAGGAGCATTGAGCCCTAATGCCGAAAGGCTCGCGTCACTTTCTTGTTTGTACACAGCTCGGGTAATGCAATCTTGGAGCCCCAACATTTCATTGGCATCGGTGTCGAATGGTCGAGACACCCCAGACGGCGATGAAATTGTTGCGCCTACGCAGGAGCCAATGATGGTGTTGAAACCTTCCTCACAAATAGGTTCGTCGGGAAAAGAAGGGGCAACTATCACAAGCTGCTGCTGAAGGTTTCCAAAAACCCGAGCCATTTCGGTGTAGTTCAGACCGTTGTCTCCACCATGACCATACACCACGAGAGGAACTTGTGTTCCTGCTTCCAAGGTGGGCACGGTTAGGAGTGCGCTGCGCACAACTTGGTCTCCCAGATTGCTCGAATCAGCGGTTGAGACTTCTTGGAGTGTGTTGGAGTTGAGCACATATTCGAGTTTGTAGACGCTGACGTTGGCAAGCTCGGTTTTCTGATCTTCCACGGGGTCCAGAGAGTGGGCTTTGATGGAGCTCAGCGGAGAGATGCGTTCAATGGAGGCGCATCGGGTGGCATTGCTGGGTCGGGCCTGTGACTCGTCGGCGTCTGTGAATATGGAAATGAGCTTCTGCGTGGTGTCTTGATAACTCGCATCACTCAGGAGCCCCGAGGGGGTTCGAAGTTCCTCTTCAAGAACTTCGGAAGATTTCGAGCCCTCGCCTGAGATATTGAGCTGCAGCGCTGCTGCAAAGCTCAGCCAGGTTTTCTCCAGCTCCTGTGAGGAGGTTTCAGCGTCTTCAAGTGTGTAGTCCTCGATGGTCGGAGGAATTCCGCTCGACTGGGGGGCATCGCAGCCGGGTGCGGCAAGCAAAAAGAAACTGAGCCATACACGAGATCTCATGGAAGTTCTCCCGACATTCTGTGCCACCTTCATGAGTCCCTAGTGTATACTAGGCCAGTGACCGATGTTGACAGAAAAAGTAAAGTCCCTTGCTTGACCTAAAGGTTCTCTGATGCTGAGGAGGGGTTGTGCCCACATGTTCACTGACACTTTGGCTGGTGGGGCTTTGCCTTTCCATTGGTTCGTTGTTGTGCGCTTGGCCTTCTCTTGCAAATGAGGCAGCCGATGCGGGTGAGGCTGCAGATACTGATCCTGCACTGAGACCTGTGAGTTCGGTGCTTCCGGTTGGTGTGTTTCGTGTGCGTTCACCATTTGTTCACACAAGTGGAAATACAGGGTTTAGCAAAGAGGGTGTTGAAGAAGACATGGGTTTTCGATTTGAGCGAGTTTCGCAAATCGTGGCTCTTGACTATGGTTTGAGTGAGTCTGTTTCTTTGTCGGTGGCTATTCCCATTGTGTACTCAGACAAGCTCGGACTTGAGGCTGTGCAATTGCGTTCTTCAACCTTCTATCAAGATTCCTATGACGACATCACTTCAGATGTTTCTCAGGTCTTGATTGAAGAGCGTATTTGTTCGACAGTCTCGAACTGCAGACGCCTGATCAAAGAAGGTTATGCTCTGCCCCGCGACAAGAGTCTCACTCTTTCGGGTGGCGAAGAGGCTCTCCTCAGAGCTGGAGTTCCCATTCGCAACTACATCGACTCAGTCATTGTGAACGCTGTTGCCCCAGAGGAAGGTGACACCGGGATCGGTGATATTGAGTTGGCGGCCCTGTATGAGTTGATTCGACTCCGGTCTGCAGGTGCAGACGAAGTTCCGTTTGGGCTTGCTCTCGG
>JANQPW010000962.1 GCA_028285285.1 Silvanigrellales bacterium | reverse complement strand
CACTCTTTCTGCAAACATTGCAGTGGAGCTTCCGGAAGCTCCCAAAGACGGCACCCACTACCGCATCTTGTTCTTTTCCGGGCTGGTGCTCTTCTTGCTCACTTTCGCGCTCAACACAGCTGCCGAAGTGATGCGGTCTCGTTATCGGAAGAGAAACAAAGCCCTGTGAGTCGATTGAGGGAGAGAATGAGGGAGAGGAAATGAACAAGGGCAGAGAAAACGGTGGCGTCGAGCGGCGGAAGGCCGAGTCTCCCAAGGCGCTTGGTCGGGAAGAGGGAATTCCTTGGATCTGGCTCACAGGTGGTGCACTTGTCACTGTCTTGCTGATGATCATCTGCCTTTTGGCTTACATCTTCAGCATGGGTGCTGCCGCACTGTGGCCTCGGGATCTTCTTGTGATTCCCAAAGAGGATCCCTCCCAGGGAGTTGTTGCCGTTGGGGTTTACCACCGCACAAGTGAGAGAACTCGGGCCGCGACATCTGGATCTCCAGGTGAAACCGAGCCTGAAAACGTGATGATCTATCAGGCTAACCAAGACTTTTCCTCCTCCGAGTTTGTTTACACTTCAGAGAGTGCTGAAAACCGAGCGACGAAGCCGAAGTCGCTCTGGTATGTGGAGCGGCGAGAATGGGGTCCTTTCATTGGAACCGTCGAGCGCCTGGGTCGTGTGAACGAACAAGGAGGCTTGGAAAGTTTTGCCGTGGGCACGCCGCAGGAGTTTTTGGCAGCGGTGCAGCGAGCCACAGAGCGTCGCCAAGCCTGGCTCGACTATGAAGAAGAGGAAATCAGGCCTCTAAACCATGAATTGGAAGACATCCGCATCGAGTTGCGTCGCTTAAATAGGCTCACGATGTCTGGAAAAGAGGTTGGCGCTGAGACCTGGAAGCAGGCACAGAGTCAGGCCGCGAAACTCACAGAGCAATTTGAGGAGCATTCGCGTCGGCTGCGGGAACTCCAGAAGATCGATGAGTCCTACACAGTCACGTTGCGAGACTTTCATGGGGAAGAAAAGACCATTTCACTGAGCGGTGTCACACGGGCCTTTCAACCCAATCAACTCGGAACCATTGGCAAAGTGAGGGTTTATCTCGATCGTTTGAAGGAGTTTGTGTTTGATGAGCCCCGTGAGGCCAACACTCTGGGGGGAGTCTTTCCCGCCATTTTTGGAACCGTTCTGATGACACTCATCATGACCGTTGCTGTGCTTCCTTTGGGTGTGATGGCGGCCATCTACATTCGGGAAATAGCTTCCCAGGGAGTGCTGGTGAGTGTGGTCCGGGTGGCTGTGGGCAACCTTGCTGGGGTGCCTTCCATTGTGTACGGCATATTTGGGTTGGGATTCTTTTGTTACACCATGGGTGCGTCTATTGATGAGTTGCTCTTTCGCGACAAACTGCCCAACCCCACCTTTGGCACGGGGGGCATTCTTTGGGCTAGCCTCACGCTCGCTCTCCTCACCATGCCAGTTGTGATTGTGAGCACCGAAGAGGCGCTACAATCTGTTCCCTGAAGCATGAGAGAGGCCTCGTATGGTTGTGGTGCCACGCGTTTGCAGACTCTCTTGAGGGTGGTGATTCCCAAAGCTCTGCCAGGGGTGATGACCGGGCTCATTTTGGCCATGGCGCGAGGAATGGGAGAGGTGGCGCCTCTTTTGGTCACGGGAGTTGTGAAGCTTGCACCAGAGCTTCCCCTCGATGGCCGTTTTCCCTTCTTGCACTTGGAGCGCAGCTTCATGCATCTTGGCTTCCATATCTATGATGTGGGTTTTCAGTCGCGATCGGCCGAGGTGAGCCGACCCATGGTTTTTGCTTCAACCGCGCTTTTGGTCGGCTTGGTGTTTGTTCTCAATTTGGTGGCCATACGGGTGCGCACTCAATTGCGCAAGAGATTTGAAGGGAGAGGGGCGTTTTGACGGAAAATCAACAGGGCCAGAACCCTGGAGCTTCAGGGGGAACGGACTTCGACTGTGCTGCACCTGGAGACACTGTGATCGACGTGCAGAAGTTTTCGCTTTGGTATGGGGCGAGTCAGGCTCTTTTTGATATTGACCTGCCCATTTATCGCAATTGCATCACCTCGTTGATCGGGCCCAGTGGGTGTGGAAAGTCAACATTGCTGC
>JANQPW010000902.1 GCA_028285285.1 Silvanigrellales bacterium | reverse complement strand
GACCGATTTGCTCATCCGCGGTTTTCGTGAGGCCGGAGAGAACGACCCTGCGGCCCTTCCCGTGGCCGGAGGGCAGCCGCGAGATCAGCTCAGCGCCTGCGGTCTTGGCCCGGGAGTGGCCCTTCGGGCTGTGGGGCGAGAATCGATCCTCACGTCTCCCGTGGATCTTTCCATTGCTTTGCGCCAATTGGGCGAGTCGGCCTCCGCGGGTCAAAGCTCGGTGGAGACGCCTCTTCAGCTGGTTTCTCCCGATGGAAGCCTGAGACTGGTCGACTGTGCTTTGCCGCTTGTGACCCGTCGCGATCACCTCAATCGTGATCAACAGGTTGTGTCTTTTCCCTTGGAATTTCAAACACGTGGCCAACCCTTGGAAGAGGTCATTATTCAAACGGAGGGGGTTTTTGACACCCTTGTTGCCGGTACTGAGGCCGTTTACGAACAGGCCACGACCATCTTCACCGGCCTCAAAAAATTGGTTTCGGGATCCATTCCCCTGGCGAATCTTGGTGGGCCCATACAGATTGCCCGTGTTGCCGGCAGTGCTGCCGAAGGGGGGCTGCTGTTGTTTTTTCTCACGGTGTCTTGGATGAGTGTGAACATTGGAATGTTCAACCTCTTGCCTCTGCCGGCCCTCGATGGGGGAGCCTTGATGATGCAGGGTGTGGAGGCGGCCTATGGTCGCCCGCTCCCAGAGCGAGTGCAGCACGCTGTGCAGCGGGTGGGAGTGCTGTTGATCTTGGGTCTCATCGTTTTGGTCTTTTACAATGACATCCTCCGCTTGTTGGGGGCGTGAATTGTCTTCAACGGGGTCTGCTTGGGCCATTGTCCTCACCCATCGCCGTGGTTGTGCCGTTTCAGTGATGAAACGTGACGACAACTTTGACGAAAACTCAAATGCCTTTGTGGCGGAGTTGGGGCGGGCACTGCGGAGTGTTGCCGTGGGCCAGGGGCTTTCACACGTGTCAAACGAAAATGACATTCTGTCGTCAGGCTCGGCAGAGGGGGGGCTTCTCACCTTGCCCTCATCAGGCTATGCTCATGAGATCTCTGCCGTTCCTTCTGCAGAGGGGCTGTGGAAGTGTTACAAAGGCTGCTTGAGTCGGGTGGGTTTGACCGACTCAGTTGTGAGTGATGTTTTTGTGGCGCGTGGACCCGTGGGTTCCTTCACAGGCCTTCGCATTGGTGCGGCCTTTTGCAGCGGCCTGGTTGTGGGTCGGCCAAGACGTCTTTGGGGATTGGTCACACGAAGTGTTTCTGAAATGAAGTTGTGGCCGGGAGCAACACCCGTTTGTATGGAGAACCCCCAAGCCGGAAGTGAGGCGTGGGACCGTGTGGGATCCGACCACGGTGTGAATGTGTTGGGCATAGACCTGCAGCTGGCCTGGCAGGACGCTCTGAGCGGAAAGGCCACGCCAATGGGTTTGGGTGAAGTGGGTTACTCTGCAGAGCCTGGACCTGTGCGAACGCTGAAGGCCAAGCTTCAAAAGAAGAAGGGAGCGCAATGAGTGTGAAGGAGGTGTCGAGTCGGAGTCAGCTCGCAGCCGAGCCAGCCACACCGGCTGTGTCGCGGCGACGGCAGCGCATGAAAGCGAGCATCTTTCTTTTGCCGAACATGATCACGGCCACATCACTTTTTTTCGGCTTCTTGTCTCTCAAGCTGTCGACTGACGGTCAGTTTCTTTTTGCGGCCTATGCTGTGCTTGCGGCAGGTGTGTGTGATGGATTGGATGGTTCTGTTGCACGGCTCACCCGGACTCAGAGTGAATTTGGTGTGCAGTTTGACTCGCTTTGTGATCTTGTGGCCTTTGGTGTGGCTCCAGCATGGCTGGCCTTTCAGTTTGGGGCTAGCGATCTCGGTCGTTTGGGTTTTGCACTTTGTTTCATTTACCTCGCCTGCGGTGCACTGCGCCTCGCCCGCTTCAATGTGGCGAGTTCTGTGGGTAAGGCCAGTGGAAACTTCATTGGCATTCCCATTCCCGTTGCGGCCTCTTGTGTGTCGGTTTTTGTGATGCTTCAGCAAGAAATGCTGCTTTGGCAAGGGCAGAGCGGTGTCACTCCCTGGCTAGCAGATGTGGCCGCGGTGACCACCCAAACGGTGTTTAAG
>JANQPW010000901.1 GCA_028285285.1 Silvanigrellales bacterium | reverse complement strand
CAGTTGCGTTTGGCATGATTTCGAGCTTTGAGTACCTCAGCACCAAGAAGATCCGTTTGCCACGAAAGAAACCCTTTCGTGTGCTTGCCGGCATTCTGGTGGGAACGGTGTTGCTGATTTCAATTGACCTCACGGCCACGTTGTTTATTTTGCTTGCGGTCTACGTGTTGCACGGTCCCTTTGTGCGTCTGTTTTATAAGCGCGATCGCAGTGCGGACGAAGACGAGATGTTTACGGCCGGAGAAGTCGAAGACGACGCAGACTCGGCCGATGCTGTGGAAGCAGCAGAAGTCGGGGAGTCTCGCTGAGCGCGAGTGGGCAGCAGCAGGGAAGAGTCAGGGGTGAGAGTATGAGTAAAAAAGGTCTGTGTGTTGGGGTTGTTGGAGCCACAGGAGCGGTGGGTGAAACAGCATTGGAAATTTTAACGGATGCTGATCAAATGGCCGGCGTGGAAATCTCGGAGTTGAAGGCCTTTGCTTCCAAAAGCTCTGCGGGAAAGATCTTGAATCATGGTGGCCAAAAAATTCCTGTCGAGGTCTTGGATGCTGAAAGTGGCCGTGCCTGCGATGTGATTTTTTTTGCCACCGGTGGCGATATTTCTGAAACCCATATTCCTGCGCTCGCTGCGCAGGGCGTGTTGTGCATTGACAAGTCGTCGGCCTTTCGGATGAACCCGGAAGTTCCGTTGGTTGTTCCTGAGGTGAACGGCCATCTCTTGGAAGGCGATGCTCTTGTGAACCAGCCCATTGTGGCCAACCCCAACTGTTGTTCGGCTCCGCTCACGGTGGCCTTGGGGCCCTTGCAGAAGAGCTTTGGGTTGAAGCGTCTCATTGTGTCGACCTACCAAAGTGTGACGGGTGCTGGAAAACAAGCGGTTGATGTGCTTCTTGATGAGACCCGTGGTTTTCTTGAGAAGGAAGATCTGGCTCCAACGGAGAGCAGCAGTGTCTTTCCAAAACCCATAGCCTTCAACGTGTTTCCCTTTGTGGCTTCTATTGACCAAGAGGGGCACACCGACGAAGAGGCCAAAATCATTCAAGAGACTCGAAAAATCCTTGATCTTCCCGATCTTCCTGTAGCTGCCACAAGTGTGCGCGTGCCCACCTTTGTGACCCACGGAGAGGCGGTCACAGTTGAGCTGGAACGGGCCACAACGGCTCAGGAGTTGGCCGTTGCCCTTGAAAAAACAAGTGGCTTGTGTGTGGGAGACCCGGCTGCAACGGTTGATCGCGACCCTGACACCCCAGAGCCGTCATTGAGTGAGCGTGGCAACCACTTTCCCACTCCTCGCGAGGCTCATGGAAAAGATCCCGTGTTTGTGGGTAGAATAAGGGAGGTGGGTGCGTTTCCTCAGGGCACAGGGTTTTCTTTTTGGGTGGTGTCGGACAACCTCCGAAAAGGGGCTGCTCTCAATGGGGTGCACATCCTGAAACACGCGGCACGTGTGGGCCTGCTGGAGAAGCTCAGGGCTCACCGCGCGCGCTAGGAGGGTGTTGATGCGGTTGTCGATGGGTGTGGTTGTGCTGCACGTGTTGCTTGTTTTTGGAGCAATGCTGCTCTCGGGTTGTGGCAGTGAACCCCAAGGTTCTGACTCTCAGGTGAAGGGTCTTGCGGCAGCCGCTTTTCTTCTCGATTTGGAAAATGTGCGCTCTCTCAGCAGTGAGAACCTCACGGTAGACCCGCCCAATGTGCCCGCTCGTGAGAGCAACCTGGACTCGATTCGGGTGCGGGGCAATGTGACCATCACCATCAAAACCGATGAAACCTTCGCCTACAACCCCGTTCATTGGGGAATCAAGTTTTTTAGCGTAAATGGCTCCAACAGCGACATCTTTCGCTTGAAAGATGATGACCCCAAAATGGTGGTGCTCTCCGATCCTTTTTCAACTGGCGGAGATGGGGCAACCCTCACCGAAACCACTTCGGGGTTTGTGGAGTTTCAGGTCAACCTCGACGAAAACGACTGGCAAGAACTCTATGATCTCAGTAGCCAGCCAACGGCCACAAGCCCGCGCCGCATTGGTGTGCGTCTTTTCTACAACATATTTGACACCCTCAACGAAAATGACAGCGATGGCTACAAGGCCCTTCCCGACATCTACATGCAAAACGACGTGGGGGTGTTGCGCGATGCGGCAACCGTGGCGGTGATTGGGGCTTCCAGTTCAGAAATCACCTTGGAGTTTGAAGGGCCAGCTGACACAACCCACCTTTTGCCCTCACAGCAGTATCAAGAAGGTGAGGAAAAGTCGGTTCTCTCTGGTTACCTTGTGATGTATTGGAAAGAGGGCGACTGCGACAGTTCGGGGTGGATCTTCCAAAGCAATCCAGAATACCGCCAAAATCCGGAAGAACCGGATCCGAGCTTTGCCTGTGAGTATGGCAGTTTTGATGGGCGCCTCAACAGCGGCGCAGAAACCTGTTCCTTGGGCTGCGCGGCTACGGCCAGCCATCCGTATTTTGCAGGAGCTCAGTCTACCCCGGGCGACGAAGATGTGGCCAACCCGTTGAGTGAAGGTGCGTGTTACAAAACAGCCACTGTTCCTTCTGGTCGCAGCACCTTTGCTTTGACGGGGCTCGAGAACAACGAAAACTATGGCATTGTTGTTTGGCCGCTCGACAGCTCAGGAAGCCCCGGTTCAAAACGATCGGCTTGTCTCCAGGCGACTCCCTTGCAGATTCCGCTGGCCAGCGGAGAAGGGGGTGGGGTCAAAGAAACAGTTGAAGACTGCTTTGTGGCCACCGCCGCGTCGGGAGGGCGAGCCAGTCTGGCGGTGCACTACTGGCGTATTCTTCGCGATCGCTGGCTCGATGATTGGGGTGTGTCGGCAGTGTATTACCGACATGGACCGCGCTGGGCGGCTTGGTTGAAGCAGAAACCACAGCTGCAGCCCGTGGTGAACTACGTGCTGCAAGACGCCGGCTCTTTTCTTGTGTCGTTCGACCGTTTGTGGTTGCAAACACACAAGTGGCTTCAGACTCAATGGGCTGCCCTGAGGTCTCAGTGGGCTTCTTTCGCAGCCCAGTGGCACGGTGAGGCTTCTGCGGCGGGATCCCTCGATGCCAAAGAGGGAGAAGCGCACCCCAATGACGATCTTCCCCCGTCTAAAGCTCTTCGCAGTCGGGAAGAGGTCCAAGCGGCCGACGACCTGGGTGAGCCCTCCAAAAGTTTGCCGGCAAACCCCATTGAGGAAGAGCCCGGGGAAGCAGCTCCCACCAAGGGCTTGCCAGCTCAGGGCATCGGCGAAGGGG
>JANQPW010000854.1 GCA_028285285.1 Silvanigrellales bacterium | reverse complement strand
TCCGGATTGGGTGGTGGCATGGGAATGAACTGCAAAAAACCATTGAGCCCAAAAACCAAGAAAATCAAACCGAGAAGCAACCGTGAACCTTCAAATGCGATCTTCTTCACCATTGTAATCCTCCTTGCCTGCTGTGCAAGCGTTTCGTTTGAGTTGAGAGGCGGTCACCGTCCGAGAACCTCCCCGAAACAGCATCGCACACCTCTTCCTGGAGTTCTTATCGCTGTTTTCTTTTCGAATATAAATATGCTATTTTTGACAACACTGTTCATTTTTTATGAACAATTGAGAAGGGGAGCAACCGTCACATGGAAACGGCGGAATTGAAAGCACTTTGTGCCGTTGTTGAAAAGGGCAGTTTCACCCTCGCCGCCCAGGAGCTGAACACACCAAAATCAGCTGTGAGCCAGCGAGTGTCCAAACTCGAGGGCAAACTGGGAACACCGCTGCTGGCGCGCACCACCCGGCGGGTCCATCTCACCGAGGCGGGCCAACTGTTCTACAACCGGGCACGGCTCATTCTTGAAGAAATGCACGACGCCGCCCAGCAGGTGTCTCAGCTCAGCGTGGAGCCAAGCGGTGTGCTTCGAGTCTCGCTTGTGCCCGATTTGGGAGAGTACATTCTGGAAAATGTCTTTTCCGTGTACAACCTCAAGTTCCCACAGGTGCGTCTCGACATTGATGTGAGCCGACGGGTGGTAGACCTCACGGCCGATCGTTTTGATCTCGCGTTGCGCGTGGGCATTCCCACAGACCAGAATCTCGTGGCTCGCAAAATTGGACAGGTTCGCTTTGGCCTCTACGCCTCTGCCCAGTACCTCAAGAATCATGAAGAAGTGAAAAATCCCACCCA
This sequence comes from Silvanigrellales bacterium, assembly GCA_028285285.1. Taxonomy (GTDB): domain Bacteria; phylum Bdellovibrionota_B; class Oligoflexia; order Silvanigrellales; family Silvanigrellaceae; genus JANQPW01. The sequence goes on along the minus strand of JANQPW010000854.1, from coordinate 11,340 downwards.
GCTCTCTCAGCACAGCTGCTTGTCGTTCAACATCATTGAATGGGCAACGGAATGGACACTGGAGCAGCTCGGTTCACCACAAGAGCCCCCCGCACTGGTGCCTCTGCGGCGCACGGTGAAATCAAACAGCCTCTTTTTTTTGCAGCGTATGGCCTTGAGCCACCAGGGAATCGCCCTGCTGCCAACCTTCTTGGAAAACTGCGAACCAGCCTTTCAGGGCCTCCAAAGAGTCCTTCCCTCGTGGACCTCTCCTGGAGGAATGGTCTATTTGGTCACCGCACCCCGGCCCTTTCTCACAGCCAAGGTGAAGTGCTTCCTCGACCTGTATGAACAGCATGCTCCCGAGTTTCACTCCTGAGAATCACTCGTCCAGAATCAGCTCTTGACTCAAAAACCTCCGGACAAACTCCTTGAAGGGGTCTTCGGCAGCTGCACAGTGCTTCTTTGCGTGGCTCTGCAGCTGGGCAGCGAGCGCCTCCATGTTCTCTTTGGGGTATATGGGTGGGTGAGGTCCATTGTGGTTGAAACTTTCAATCTCGTTGACGTAGTTTTGAATGTCAACGAACTCGTCGATGCTGATCAACTGCGACACAACACAGGGATGGGGAAAAATGTAGGTGTACCTGCTGAGCTCAACGTAACGTGATGCAATGAACCTCCTTTGCTGCAGGCCGAGATCCACCTCCTCACCGCCTTGATCGAACTTCACAATGCTCTTTCGGGCGTCATCCATCACCCAATGCAAGGCAGCATATTTCTTGGCCGGAAGATCCTGCGCCTCATGGGCTAGATCATACAACAGGCGTGTCAGCGGGCTAGACTTCTCACTGATGAGCCCCAGCACGAAGGTGTCGACGCTGGCTTTGACCTGCGCCGTTTCTGCTGCTGAGTAGACCCGCTTGTCATCCCCGTAAAAGAAGCTTCGGGAGTTGAACTCAAAACGCGCATGACCGAGGTCATGGTCGGCAAACTGCTGCGGCGTGCGCTCGTTCCCGTCAATCTTGGGCAAGCTCTTTTCAGGGTCCAGAGGGTTAGGATCAACTCCCCAATACAAATCTGTGAGCCCCACAAATGAGAAGTCAAGCGTGTATGAGAGCAGATACTCTTGGGGAGAAAAGGCTCCGCCAATGAGCCACCAAAAGGGCATCTCCACTTCAGCGGCCATGCCAAAAGCCTTATGGTTGGAGCACTCTAATTTTTGAGCTCCCTCTTCCTGCAAAAAGTCGTGAGTGTCTTCTGGGGTCCAAGAAATCCATTCCGGTTCCCGCAAATCTCTTCCCTTTTTCAAGCTCGAGAGCAAAGTCACTCCCAGACACATCAGCCGATCCACCTGCGAGCCCGAGAAAACCCGCCGCTCGACCAGCGAAAGACCCTGTTGTTGTATAAGGGCCAGTGAACCCCTCCCCTTCTTCCGGTGAGCCTGTGCCACCCAGTCCAAGAGGCGCAACAGGTCCTTTGCCAGAGACTGAGTGGAACGCGATCGAGTGGAACCCACAAGCCAGGTTTCTTCCCGCGCCGCGAGCTCAGCTCTCACGAGTGTGATGTCATCCAACTGTTTCAGAGCAGTTTCAAATTCGACAAGTTTTTCTTCAAACAAAAGCTCTTCGGGTGAAAGTTTCGCTTGGAACCTCTCTGAAAAAGGCAGCGTGGCCAACTTCTCCAAAAGCGGACGGAGGGGAGCAAAGCGTTGCACTTGTTTCTCAAATTCTGAGATCTTCTCCACAATCCAAAGCAGAGACAAGCAGTTGGGAGAAAGGGATTCCTCAGCCTTTTTTTGAACGAGGTTCCGTTCCCTTGCAAGAGCCTCCAAGGCGCCCTCTTGAACTTTGAAGAGATCGGCTGAACTCAGAAACTCCTCTCGAACTCCCCACCCCTGGAAATTCAGCCGGCACGAGGAGAGGGGATCAACCGCCCCCTTCCTGTCTGGAGTTGTCTCTTCTTGGTTAACCCGAACAAGACTCTCGAGCTTGACACATCCAAAGTTCAAAAAAAGGAGCAACAACAACGGCGCAAGAGAGAAGCGAATCAAATTTTTGTGGTGCCCGATTCTGCCAACCCTCCGACCGGAGCCCCTCACTTCCGATGAATTCCTGGCAGCCCGCTCTCCACCGAGTCGTGCTTCACGTTCTCGTCTTTTTCAGACACTTGCTTCTCGCCAAGGGTTTGGGTGATGGCTTCACGGTTGAGGAGGTAGTCTTTTGTGTACACCCACTTATCTTCTGCCAAACCAGCCATGGAATACTCATGGCCCATGCGAATGGCATCAACCGGACAAGCCTCTTCACAGTAGCCACAAAACACACAGCGCAAAATGTCGATTTCAAATCGAACAGGATACTTTTCGACGCCCTTGTCAGGACTCTCACCAGCCACAATGGTGATGCACTGGGCCGGGCAATTGGTCGCACACAAAAAACACGCGGTGCAACGCACCTTGCCATCGGGCCGTTTAGTGAGGAAATGGGCCCCTTTGAATCGATCTGAGTATTTGTACTCCACCTCGGGCCACTGCACCGTGTTGCTCTCTTCCAAGCGAAAAAGTTGTTTGGTGAAGGTCTTCAAGGTGGTTCCCAAGCCCACAAGCGAGGTCGCCAAGTATCCATTCTTCAAACTTTTTTCTGGGTTTCGTGTGACGTTCACAACGGCCATTTTGCTTCTCCTTTACGCCCCACCGAGGAATTCCGTGAGCGACTTCAAACTCGGCATCACCCGCGCGTTGGCTTTGAGCGTTTGCTTGAGGCCCGCGTGGTTCACATAGGTCCCCTCTTTTTCGGTAAAGACAAGCGTGGGAACTCGAAGAGACAAGCCAGCAGCGGCCTGCGACCTGTGATTACCAAAGTAAACAACCGCCGGCATCTCCCGCAACACTGCAAGGTCAGTTTCGAGAGAGGGGTAGGCCCGCTCCACCTCTGGCCCCAGAACCACTGCAAGTTGGGCTTGACTGAGCCCCACATCTTTCAAGCCCGAGCATTCTTTTGCTGACACTCCCAGCTCCTTAAGCGTGTCCTCAAGTCCACGGGTGTTTGGATTGCGATCGCCTCGGAACAAGATGCCATCAAAACTGTCCCGCTCTTCTGTTGCCTCTCTCCACACAAACACCTCGGGCTCTCGGCCCAGTTGCGACTTGAGGTGGGAGAAAATGGCAGAAAACTCCTCATTGGTGTGCTGAGGAGTCAACACAAGCGCCACTTTACCATTGTCTGCACCAGCCTGTGACTTCACGAGCTCTCCAAAGCGAGCTGCCGCATCTGACCAAGACAAAGCCGAATTGTCTGCACCAAGGGGAGACACCAGCCTATCTTTCACATTGAGGTGTTCAAATTGCGTGCGTCCGTAGTCACACATCCAGTGACCGTTCACTTCAGGGTTCTCAAGGGGCTTCAAACGAAAGTACTCACGCGAGTTGCCGTTTTGAAACACTTTCACATTGCAGCCAGTGGAGCAGCCCGGACAAATGGACTCCGACTCCTTCAAAAACCAAACGCGACATTGAAAGCGAAAGTCTTTCGCCGTGAAGGCGCCAACAGGACAGATGTCGGCCAGGTTATAGGAGTAGTTGTGCTGGATGCGGCGATCAGGGAAAGTACCAATCACGGCGCGATCACCACGATTGAAGATGCCCAAGGTTGAGGTTTTGGTGATCTCATCCTCAAAACGCACACACCGGGAACACAGGATGCACCGTTCCGTGTCTAAGACCAAAGTGTCGCCCACATCAAGAGCCTTGGGTTTGAGCACTTTGTCTTCGTCCATCTGCGAAGTGTATTTGCCCACTTTCATGTAGTAGTTTTGCAACTCACACTCGCCCGCCTGATCACAAATGGGGCAGTCGAGAGGGTGGTTGATCAAATGAAACTCAAGAGCCCATTTGTGGGCTTCTTTCACATCGGCTGCAATGGTGTCCACAGCCATGCCCTCGCGCACTTCTGTGTTGCAGGCAATCTGGAGCTTGGGCACACCTTCAATCTTCACCATGCAAAACCGGCACACACCCGCCACCGAGAGGCCCGGGTGCCAGCAGAAATGTGGCACCTCAATCTCGCCCAACTTCCGCACGGCTTCCATGATTGTGGATCCAGCCGGAACACTCACTTCTCGGCCATCGACGGTTAACTGAACACTCTGTTCCTGACTCACGGTCAAACCTCACTCAATCAAATCTCAACCAAACCTGGACTGGAACTCATGGGGAAACTTCTGCACAATGCTCATTGCGGGGCCTGCAGCTGCATCGGAAAAGGCACAGATCGTCTTTCCGGCCATCTGTGACGCAATAGCCGCCACACGCTCCACATCGGAAGCTTGCCCGTGGCCTGCAGCCAACGAATGCGCCATTGAGCCCAGCCACCCTGTGCCTTCCCGACAAGGAGTGCACTGCCCGCAAGACTCACTCTTGAAAAAGTGCATGAGGTTGTCGAGCACATCCACCATGCTCACATCTTCTGGAATGACAATGACAGCGCCTGAACCCAACATGGAACCTGCCGCCTGCAAGCATTCGTAGTCGAGAGTGATGTTTTCAACTTCTTCCGCTGTGAGAACCGGCGCCGAAGCTCCACCTGGAATGACGGCTTTCAGCTTCTTACCGTCGAGAAGCCCCCCTCCCTCTTCTTCAATGAAGCGTTTGAGGGGGTAACCCAGGGGCACTTCAAAACAACCGGGATTTTTCACAGGACCGGAAAGGTTGAAGAGCTTTGTGCCCGGAGACTTTTCTGTGCCGAAGGCACGATAAGCTTCAGCTCCATTGCGCACGATCCAGGGCACCACAGCCAGAGTTTCCACATTGTTCACCACAGTGGGCTTTCCAAGGTAACCAGCTACGGCCGGAAAAGGGGGTTTCAACTTCGGTTGCCCCTTTTTTCCTTCGAGCGAAGAAATCATCGCCGTTTCTTCACCACATATGTAAGCTCCAGAGCCCGTATAGACATCCATGTGATGGGTGAAGCCCGAGCCCAAAATGTTCTCACCCAGAAAGCCTGCATCATAGGCCTCACGAATCGCCTTTTCTGTCCAGCCAATCTCGTCGTAGAACTCGCCTCTCAAGTAGACGTAACTTTTGGCGGCTCCAAAGGCGTAGGCTGAAATCACCATTCCCTCAACAAGCATGTGAGGAGAGATTTCCGTGATGTAGCGATCCTTATAAGTTCCCGGTTCGCCTTCATCAAAATTGCAAAGAAGATACTTCTCCGGTGCGTCTTTGGGAACAAAACCCCATTTGAGACCCGTGGGGAAGCCAGCACCACCCCGCCCCCGCAGACCGGAGTCTTTCACGAGTTGAATGAGATCATCTGGCTTGCGCTTCTCTTTGAGCACAGCTGTCAGAGCCTCATAGCCCTTCTTGCTCTTGTAGGCGTCAATTCCCTGAGGATTTTCCATTCCCTCAAAGTCGAGCACCAGACGAAAATCTTCTGGGGACTTCCCATTGTATTCACGCTTGATCAGTGGCAACTCAATTTCTCCTCAATTCGAATGGGGGTTTTCTGATGCCGAGCCCTCACCTGTCTGGAGCTCTGCACAACGCACCGCTGCAGCAGGAAGGGGTTTCTGGGAGTACTCCTCCATGAGCTGCAAAGCCCGCTCGGGAGTCACGTTCTCATGACGCTCTTTGTTCACAAACCCAACGGGCCCCTTGCCACACAATCCAAGACACTCAACCTCGCGGCACGAAAAAGGCAATTTCTCCCCGCGGCTCTTGGCCTCTTGAATGCGCCTTTCTGCAGCCTCCAGAGTCTTTTTTGAGCCCATGAGCCAGCACGAAATGCTGTTGCAGATCTCCAAGCGCCAGGGTTCAGGTGGCGAGGTGCGATACATGCTGTAGAAGGTCAACACCTCGCGAACATCCACCGCAGAGAGGTCAAATTCGCTTTCAAGAAGTGCAACGTCATCCTCAGAAATCCAATCCTTTTCGTCTTGGATAGCGTGAAGAATGGGCAAAATACTGGACCGTTTGGTTTCATAGCGAGTGAGAAAACTCTTGATGCGAGCTTTCAGCTCATCTGAAAACGGATGTGTCGTCGTTGACATGGATTGCTGTCCTTTACCTATTACCTGTCAAGTTCGCCTGCAATTATGTTGATGCTCCCCAACGCCGCGATGGCATCCGCCAGACGCCCTCCTCGCACCATCTTGGAAAATCCGGCCATGAGGGGAAAGCACGGAGGTCGGCATTTGACCCTGTGAGGAATGCCCGAGCCGTCTGAAACAATGTAAAAACCGAGTTCTCCGTTGGGTGATTCCGCGGCATGATAGACCTCCCCAGCAGGAGGTTGCACTCCGTTGATGATCAACATGAAGTGGTTCATCAGCCCTTCAATATTCCCGTAGACATCTTTTTTCGATGGAAGGGCCACACCCTTGTCGGGAACCACAACGGGCCCATCGGGAATGTTGTCAAAACACCAACGCAAGATCTTAATGCTCTCCTTAATTTCAGCCATGCGCACGAGGTAGCGGTCGTAAGCATCTCCATTGCTGCCCACGGGAACATCAAAATCCACATCCTGATACAGATAATAGGGCTCCGCAATCCGAAGGTCATGGCCATGGCCCGTTGCCCGCAGGGCTGGCCCTGTGAACCCATGTGCAATGGCATCGTCGGTTGAAATGGGGCCAGCCCCCCGCGTGCGCTGCACAAAAATCCGATTTTCAGACAAGAGCCCATCAATTTCCGCATGCATTTTTTCAACACTGGCGAGCACCTCACGAGCGTCGCGAATCCACCCATCGGGAAGATCAAAGCCCTGACCACCAATGCGCGTGAGAGACACCGTCAAGCGGGCTCCACAAAGCTTCTCAAACAGTTGATAGATCTTTTCACGCTCGTTGAACATGTAGAAGAAGCCAGTCAGAGCTCCCAAATCGACCGCATTTGTTCCCACACACACGATGTGATCCATGATGCGTGAAAATTCATCGAGAATCATGCGGATCATTTGAGCCCGAGGGGGAACCTCAACACCGATGAGCTTCTCGACCGTGGCGGCAAAGAGGTTGTTGTTGAGCGGCGCAGAACAATAGTTCAAGCGATCAGTGTAGGGAATGATCTGGTTGTAGTTGTGTGTTTCACACATTTTTTCAAAGCAGCGATGGAGATACCCAATTTCAGAATCCATCTCCTTGATGCGCTCTCCACCATCGATGACCGCCATGAACCGCAAAGTGCCATGGGTGGCCGGGTGAGCCGGGCCCACATTGATCCACATGAGGTCTTCATCGTGTTCTTGCATGAGGCGGTTGCGATCCGCCTCGAAAACGTGCTCCAGAGGAGTGCCTTCCATGGATTGGTTGTGGTCGGCTTCGTAGTCTTTGCGCAGGGGATGCCCCTGAAACTCACTGTGACAGAGAATGCGCCGCAGGTCGGGGTGACCCTCAAAGACCACGCCATACATATCGAAGCATTCTCTTTCAAACCAGTTCGCAGCCGGCCAGTGGGGGGTCAAGCTGGGAACTTTTTGCTTCTCAGCAACCTCCGCCTTCACCCGAATGCGACGGCCTGTGCGATCATCATGCAGGTGGTAGACCACCTCAAAGCGCCTCTCCCGACCCGGATAGTCTGCGCCACACAGATCAAGCAAAAAACGGTAGTTGTAGGTGTCGCGCAGTGAAAGCAGCACGGGAACAATATCTTCCGGAGAAATGATGAGGGTCTGTTCGCCTTTGAGATCCGATCGTGGCTCATAGCGAGGCTCGCCACTTTGGCACAACGACTTCAAGCCGCTGACCATTTCCTCTGCGCTCAGACTTTCAGATGCCATCACTTCCCCCTTCCGCACTCCACAGACCACACAGCGCCCATGACCTTACCACGAAACCGCCGCTTTGACAGAAACCTCCCCCATGCATTTACATATGTCTGAGAGCGTGGCAACAGTATGAGAAGAAGTTGCGAAACTCCTGCAGAGAACGAGCCCAAACCATGGCATCCCCTTCACACTATGACACCTTCTTTCTGAAAGGCGATCGTCTTGCACGGCACTGCTGTGAGCGGCTCACGGAAGCCATTCAGGCCGGTCAGGTTGTGCTTCTTCCCACAGATACCGGGTACTGCTTTGCGGGAGACCCTCACTCGGCGCGGGTTCACAAGGCTTTTTTGAGGCTCCGATCGGCCCATCCCAAAAACAAACCCTTTAGCCTGCTTTGCCCCAACATCGCCGCATTGTCTGAAGTGTGCCACATCAGCACCCCACACTACCGCATCGTGAAGAAGATCCTCCCGGGACCCTACACCTGCATTTTTCAGCGGCACAAGAAAACTCCCGCTTCCGCTTCCACTCAGAAAGGGAAAACCGTGGGAATCCGAGTGCCCGACTCACCCCATTTGCATCAGATTCTCGACGCCGTTGGGAGCCCCTTGCTCACCACAAGCGCAACCGATGCCGACCAGCTCGAGTTGGAAAACTACTACGAAGACTTCCACTCAGCCGATTCATGGTGGGCTCATGCTTCAGAGATTGTGGCGCGAAGCGAGGGGCTTGTGGCCGCAGCGGTCGACCAGTCTCCCCTTCCCATGCGCGCTTCCACCATTTTTGACTTCACCTCAGAACCTCCCCGTATGCTCCGCGATGGTGGCTGGGATCTGTCTGATCTGACCTTCGACTATGAACCCGTCTAGGCTCGATCTTCACTCCGACTCCAAAGAAACCGGAAAAGATTTTCACGTGTGTGCCGGCCCAACTCAAGGGCGCCCTCACCGGGATCCATCTCCCGGAGAGATGCAGCTGTTTGGCAAATGAGCGGCAAAAACGAGGGGGAGTTCCTTTCGGGCCGCGAACCATCAGGCAACTGGGGAGGAAGATCGGGGGAATCTGTTTCCAGAAGAAGCCGATCGATGTGGCAAGCCTGAACGGCCGCTTTCATTTTACGAGCAGAGGGCCAGGTCAACACTCCACCAAAAGAGAGATAGACACCTGCCTCAGAAAGACGCCGGGCTTCTGAGGCGCTGCCGGGAAAACAGTGGATCATGGCTCGCAGACCACGCTTTTGCACGAGGTCCAACACCGCGTCTGCAGTGGCCTGCCAAGCCCCCCGGCTATGGAAAATCAACGGCAGGCTGAAACGTTCGGCCACTTCCACACAGATGGCAAGGGCCCGTTGCTGCAGGAGAAACAGCTCCCCCTTTTCAAAGCTGGAGCCATCGGCCCGCCGCAGCACACCTGGAGAAAGGTCGAACCCCGTTTCTCCTATAGCCACAACTTCGCCCTGCTCGGCCAGCTCCCAAAGCGTGGAATGTGCATCGTCAAGGAAGCCCTCCCGCAGCCCCACCTCCATGGGGTGTAGCCCTGAGGCAACGGCCACTTGCGCTGAGAGTCGCGACAGCTCGCCAGATGGTTTGGCAAAAAGCGACCGGTTCTTCTTCGTGTCAGCAGGCCAAACTCCCGCACTCAGCAGGAAATCAAGAGGACCCAGTCGCCCCTGCCAAAAATCGTTCCGAACGTCTTCAGAAAGAAGATCAAAGTGGAGATGGGAATCAACAAGGAGACCTGTTTCTTCTGTAGACAAAGCAGGAGGGCCCTCAAAAACCGGGAGGCTTCAAGCCGCGCTGCCGGAGAGAGCCTCTTTCACAATGTTCAAAACAGAGTTGCGGGTTTCAACAACGTTGAAACCCTTCTGGACAGCTTCCCAAAACTCATCAAAGTCCAAGTCTTCTTCAACAACAATAGTGTCTTTTTCAAGAAAAAGTTCCAGAGCTTTGGTCACACCCATCAGCTCCTGTTTCATTTTGTCTTGAAATTGCAAAGAAATCAAAAGCGGGAAGATGGCCTCAGAAAACTCTTCTGACGACTCAATCAGATCCTGAAGGTTGTCATGCAACGCTTTGGTCTTCTCTTTCTGTTTCTTGTAGTGCTCTGAGTCGCCAATCTTGTCAACTTCCTCGTAGTTACCTTTGGCTGCGGCTTCCATTATCTGAGTGGCGTGTTTGTTCAGCTCTGTTTTAAAGCCTTCACCCTGTGTGCCATGATAGAAATCTTCGAGGGCAACAGACAATCTCTGCCGTTGCGACTCAGAAAGCTCACTCATGCTGTTGAGAGAATCTGTGATCTGCGTCACAGCTTGCTCAGATTCCTCCATAACCGAGTGCAGCACGTGCTTCACCACCTGTAGCAGAATTCGAGCCGTGGCCACAGACTGGCCTGCACTGAACTGCGCCATAATTTGCTCCTTCCCTCTTTTCCAGCCCACGCCATCGGGCGGAGCCAACACAGACTTGAGTGAACATTGTTCCCTGCGGTCAAAAGAAATGACAACGAGTCAAACTCTGCCCTACAGTGACAAAAAATGTTCAAGAAACACAAGGGGAAGCAGAGTGGCCCCGAGAACTCGAGGCTTCAGAAGAAACGGAGCGCTGCAATTAGCCTCAACGCTGAGGAACAATTTGGTCCTTCAGAGTCTTAGAAGCCCGAAAGCTCACTTTCTTCGAGGCGGGAATCAAAATCTCATCGCCTGTTTGAGGGTTGCGTCCCTTTCGTGCTGCACTTTCCTTTGTTGTGAGCACACCCAACTTGTCCAAACGCACTTTGTGACCGGAAACCACATTGTCCTCAATGAGAGACAAAAACTCTGAGATCACTTCACGTGTGAGCTTTTTTGGCAATCCATCAAATTTTTCAGCAACATCTGACATCACCTGGCTCGTTGAAATGGTTTGAATAGAACTCTTTGTCATCCCTAACTCCTTCGACTCTCCGTGTGACCACAGGAGAGCCTCACATTGAGGCACATGAAACCGCAGCCACATTTAAAGAAATTTTCCTAAAAACTACAGCTTCGACAACCTGGAAGTCAAGCCTTGGGCGCAGCAGCCACGAGTGACCCAGCGCCATTTTTTTGCAGTGAGCCGGAAGGGTATCCCATCAACTTTGTCAAGAGACAGCCGATGACGGGGAAGGCTCAGACGTTCAAAGAAACAGCCTCAAGCTCTTCATGTGGGGGTGGAATCCACCTCTCAAACTTCAGAAGAGTCGGGCTGTTGACTTGCCAACGGCATGAGTCTGCTTAGAATATTAATGCGCATGCGGAGCCGTTTGCGACCTTCGACTGCCAGACAGGAGAATCTCATGACTGACGAAACAACAACACAACGGAAACTCCCGCTCCTTCCACTCCGCGAACTCCTGGTGTTTCCCCACACCGTTGTCCCTCTTTTCGTCGGTCGAGAAAAGAGCATCCGCGCTCTGGATGAAGCCATGTCCAAAAACAGAGAGATTTTCCTGGCCGCTCAAAAAAAATCCAAAACCAATGACCCTCAGCCAGAAGAGATCTACGAATTCGGAACTGTTGCACAGATCCTTCAGCTTTTGCGGCTTCCCGACGGCACCGTGAAAATTCTTGTTGAAGGAAAAA
>JANQPW010000046.1 GCA_028285285.1 Silvanigrellales bacterium | reverse complement strand
CGGCCAAAGCCGTAGAACAGTTCCGGTGGGAAGTGCGGTAGGTCGCCCGCTCAAACATCCGAGATCTCAGGTTTTTAAGAGCTCTTTGCCGCTCGTTCGGGTCGGCGATCACGTCCAATTCGTTTTCATCGACAATGGCTTGGAGCGCATGAAAGTTGTCAAAAGATTTCTCAAGGTAACCGTTTAGAAACTCAGACATTTTTTTCTGTCCGATGTCATTCAATGTGAAAGAGTCAAGTTCCTGTTTTTTGTTGAAACGGAGAATCTCGTCATACCTTTGTGCTGCTGAGGTGACACCATAAACAATGGCAAATCGACCAAACTGCCCGCCCAAGAGGTTGCAGCTCACACCGCTTTCCCCCGCTCCTTCTGCGGAGAGCACGATCTCTCGCACGGTGTGTGCCGCCTTCGGTCTTGAAAAAGGGAACCGACGGCGAGGCGCTGCGGTTTGATCGTAGAGAAGCACCGGTTGGTTGTCGGGAAACCTCACCAGCATTTGCGCATGGGCCGCGGGCAGGTCGAGAGGGGCTTCAAACCAGCTCAGTTGAAATTCCATTTGTTTTTCCGCGTTGAGCGGTATGTCTGCGATATAAAATGAGTTGTTGTGATGAAAATTGGCCACTCTGCGATAACCTTCGGGCACCTTGTCCCACCGGTTGGTCGCTTCAGAGTCGCGATTGAGGTCAACAAGGGGGCGCCTTCGATCGTGATCAAGGCAAGGGAAGTCAGGTTTGTTCAGGCGGATCTTCAACTCAAAGGGGTCGGCCTCATTTGTGGAGCAAGTCTCGTCGTAGCCAAAGGTCTTTTCAGAGTCGGCGAGCCCAGCGTGGGTGAGCCCGGCATGGTAGATCTCTCTGCCACAAGAGAGGAAGAACAGGATGATCCCCGCGACATATGTCCATTTTTTGTTCAGCATTTGCCACCTCCACCGGCCCTCAGGTGAAAGATGCAAAATTGCTGCCAAGAGTGCGTCTTGCTTGAGTCTTTTTTTGTCTGGGCTTTGCTACCTTCCCAGAAAGTTCAGCAAAAGGTTGAGGTTCTCATCACTGAGTGTCTTGCCGCTTCCAGGAGGAGGCATTGTGCCATCGGTGAGGCGAGAAGCGTTGATGCTCCGAAAGTCCGACTCTGTGTCAATGAAGCGGTAGCTGGGCCCCAACACAGAATTGCTCGAATGGCACCCACTGCCGGAGCAGCTGAGGGAAAGAATGGTTTTGATGTCATTTTCGAAGTTGATTTCTGGAGAGGCAACACTCACGGGCTGACAGTCTTTGGTTGCGGCACTGCGGCTGCAGCGCATCTCATTGGAACTCACGATTGTGCGAATGAGGGTGCGGGGGCCAGCGCGGGATGCGCTTTCAAACTCAGCCTGCCGTTCTGTGCTGAGGGCCGACCAGGCTTGTCCGGAGAAGTCTTCCCAAGCCGTTTTCGCCATGCAGGGGTGGAACCCTGCGGCACGTTCAACGTAGGAGTCCATCAAGAATTTAGGCCCCGTGCCCTGCTGACCAAAGGAATGCCCAAGTTGGCTTGAAGAGCGCACCACACTGTTGC
>JANQPW010000848.1 GCA_028285285.1 Silvanigrellales bacterium | reverse complement strand
AACAAACCAGAAGGGAATGTGGATAACCTGAATTCCCACAATTTCAATCTCAGTGCGGTGCTCATAGAGAGTTCCCACTTTGGTTTTGCAAATGCGTCGGTGATACTCGTTGATCTGGTCTTTTGCCCGCGCAATTGATTTGCTTTCTTTCACCTGAATTCCGGCAACCGGCAAGCCATTGGCGTGATCGAAGCTAAAGCTCTGTTTCGCCTCGTAAATCAACCGAGTGCCCTTTCTGGCGCGCCCCATAGATTCATCGAGTGGAAAGCCATCCCAGTCAACCAGCACGCGCTCTTTGGGCTGGTGTAGTCGCTCAAGCCCCCAGTGTTCCTTCGGTGAGTGCCGTGCCAAGAGAGACCATCGGTACCGACGGCTAAAACGCCCATCCTCAATCACAAAGCGAGAGTCGTGTCGCGCTGGTTGCCCCGCATAATCCCGTGCTTTTTGACTGTGCCCACTCCAGTAGGTGTGAGCCTCGCAAGAGATGACCCAGTAGGGAATACTGATGCCATAAGTTCCCAAAACCTTAAATTCCGACTTGATTTTGTCTGGCCGGTGATACCGGGTTGAAATCCAATCGTAGAAGAGACCACTCACTTGATCTTTTTCCAGCTGATTGGGAACAATGAAGTTGTCGCCGATCAGGTCTTTCGAACCCTCTTCCACATCAAGCACAAAGCCCGATGAGCAGTAAGGACAAAGGTGAATGTAGTCTTCGTCATTGTACTCAAAGGAAGAAGCACAGGACGGACAGGTGACTTCAAACATGGAAAGACCCTTATGAAAGAATCGCGCGGAGCGATTGCTCCCTCTATTCTCTCACGAGGACTGCCCGGCTCAGCAAAAATCGAGGTCAAGACTCCGACTGGGAAAAATCATCACTCAAGGCCGAGACAAGCCCATCCAGTTGCCGGCCCAGCTGAGAAAGGTCACCGTCATTAACGACGACATGATGACTGACCCTCCGCTTTTCTTCGTCGGAAAGCTGCGCAGCGGCAACCTTCTCCGCAAGCAAGCGCGGAACTCCTCTCTTCTCCAAACGCTGCAAACGAAGATCCCAGGGGCAGGTCACTAAGATCAGCCGATCAAAATCCTTTTGTCGCGACTTTTCAATCAGCAGAGAGGCCTCGTAAAACACCCAAAGATCAAATTCCGTCTGTTCGAGGGGCTTCAGTTTTTGCTCTATTCTTGATTGGATCAACGGGTGCATGTGGGCTTCGAGAAGAGCTCTCTTGTCTTCATTTGAGAACACTTCTTCACGCAAAAAATGACGGTTAGCAGCACCACTTGCGGTCAGAGCCGATTGACCGAAGGCTCCCAACAAGAAATCAGCGACCTCGCCACCGTCAAGCAGTTCTCTTGCTTCGGCATCAGCATCGAGGCAGGCATAACCCCGGCTTTGGAGGAGTCTCCTCAGGCTCGACTTGCCAGAGCCAATTCCTCCTGTAAGACCAATGCGTTTCATGAGGATCAGCGCCCCTGGCGGCCCTTACTGTTACCATTGCCATTTGAACGACGGTTTGGGTTGTTGTTCCCGCGAGAGTTTCGAGACCTCCCACCGTTATTTCGTCTGTTTCCCCCACGGCCGTTTGCATGGCCGTTGCCATTTTGATGATGGCTCAAAAAGGGTTGAGAAACGGAATTGCCATTGGCATCGGGAGGAAGGTAACCGGTGCGGGTCATCAAGTGACTCGGCCCACCGCTACGCTGAAGATCAGCCGCAGCTCGCAAGGCCAAACTTTCAGTGATGAGCTCTCCGGCGAGCTCGTCGATCTCCAAGCCCTCAGCATGCGCCGTCTTTTTGAGCTTGCTCATCAAGCTTGCTGAAAAACGAAGCACAACTTCATTTTCAGATAGCTCTATGAAGCCCTCATCAATGGGTTGCTCGGTTTCCTGACCATCAAACTCTTCCGAGTCAGACATATCTTCTGAAAGAAATAATTCCGGTTTCACAGAATCCTCGCATGGCTGTTCGAGCTGTTTCATCTATCACCTTTTCTAACGATCTGATGGCATAAACACAAAATGATGGCGCTTCCGAACGTCCTGCACCGCAAGAGTTTCTCGCCTCTCTCGATTTCTGGACAATTTCTAAATTTTTGTCATCACTTTCCAACTGTTGCATCTCAAAAACTGAAGCACTTTCAAACAAAGCCGGCAAACGGCCAAAAATGCTAGGCGTCAATTGAAGCAAAAAGAGGGTCATCCCGTACTAATGGAACAAAACGGAATAAGAAGTGGAAGAACTTCTGACCACTTCCTGACTATCTCACACTATCAAATCCAACACAAGATTGAATCTGTGCTGTCAAAGTCCCCACGCACCAATCACTTCATCGTCTCTTCAGCTCAAAAGTGAAGGGGTCACGCGGAAAAACTTCACCCCCTTGAGCCCCAAAACGGCCTCCTACACCACCATTCGACACCAGAACAAGTGGCTGATTTGCCAGTTGGGCCAAAACTCGCAGCTGATGTGTGTAGGTGAGGCTAGCCACGCGAAAGGCAGAAAAAAGATGGTGATTGGTGAAAACCACCTTTTCAGTGAGAGTGCTGGGAGCCCGCCTCGGGAGCGCAAGAGCCTCATAACAAATCTCAACCTCTGCAGCGTTCAACCACTTCTTTTGCAAGCTCTCTGCAAGCGGGCGCAGGCCATTCCACGGGTCGCCATCGGCGTGGGCGCTGGAACCTGAGCCCCACACTTCTATACCCCCCACAGCAGACTCAAAAAAAGGAACCAACTGTTGCTTTTGCTTCACCTGAAAAAACTCCAATCGCCCGCTCACCGGATGAGGGCCACCCCAAATAACACGATTGCTGAGAGCATCTCCCACACCAGCAACAATGGCCACTTCCCGCTGAACACCTTCTGGCGAAGAGAGCTCGTTCACCCTTCCTTCCAAAAATGCATAGAGATTTCTCATTCCATATGGAGTGAGAGAAAGGCTTGTCTCCGGCCAATAGAAGGCAAGC
>JANQPW010000815.1 GCA_028285285.1 Silvanigrellales bacterium | reverse complement strand
AACCAGCCGGGTATGTTCCGGCCGACTTCTGTGTGAAACGCACAACCTCTCCTTTCACCTGAAGAGTGCGCCCGCGAGGCAAGCTGATCACAATCTCCACCGGGTCGTCACAATCAAGCGGGCTGCTTTGCCCGGGAAGAACCCTTGTGGAATCGCTACCAGCAAGGAACGCTCCGCTCAACGAAAGGTCATGGGTGCTTGTTTCAATCACCTTGTCGCCCGCGTTCACCACCGCGGGGAGAGCAACACGTCTCCTGCGGGCAGCACGCCACCAGCGCTTCTCAGGAGAGCTCAAAACAAGCCGTGCACGCGGCTCAAGAACCAAGGCCGAAACAGCTGCAAAAAGAAAACTGCTCAGGCTCGCAGCGATGAGGCTAGCTGAGGGATCATAGGAAACCAAAAGGAAGTTGTTCCATGTGACCATGGCCACCAGCAAAGGTCCGACCACAAACAACGCCGTTCGTGCTGTCCAACTGAGATAGGCACACAATACACAAAGTGCCATGATGGCATAGCTCAGGGAACTGATCTTGATGGCAATAGAATAAAAGTCAAAAAAACCATGCTCAAAACGCAGTGCCACTTGAACAGGCAGAGAAATGGCAACGCCCAAGTAAACCAAGCACAAGATGGTGAGTGAGAGGGGTCGCTTGATCATACCTCTTCCTCACGCGAGAAATGATAGCAAAAACTTCTGATGCGCCGCACATACTTCCGTGCTTCTTTCAGCTTGTCACTGCTGATCCAATCCTTTTGCCGCTGGACAATCTGATTTTTCACACGAGCCGCCCCCGAATTATAGCTGGCGAGCAAAACCTCCAGCAAATCCTCTTCTCCATCGAGTCCGTGCTCAATCAAAACCTGCCTGTTGCGCTCCATGGCCCAGTAGTCTTCCAAGATCTTGAAATACTCAATGCCGCCGGCGATAGACATCTCCGGATGCAAACGCCAATCATTCTCTGAGTTGATCGTTCCCAGTTTGATAAGACTTTTCACAACAGCCACAGAACTCTTCTCAATCTTCGGGTTCCGGGGCCAGTCGGGGTGCCTTTTGCGAAGTTCGTGATCAGCACTCGTCGTCACCTGAGTGAGCCCAACGGCTTTGGCCCAACTCACTGCAACCGGAGAAAAGCCCGACTCTTGCGCAATCAGGCCTGCCACAAGGCTAGGATTGACCTCACGAGCAACGGAGTTTTGCTCTATAGCTGTGAGCAGCTCTTCCTCTGGAGCAAAGGGTGCCGTGGTTCTCACACTCCAAGGCTCGTCGGCGCTACAAACAGGTTCTGAGTAGTGAGCGTAGGTGAACGAACTGTAGAGATTCGGCCGAAATCCAATTTGAATATCATGGTTCAAACCAGAGGGAAGTTGCAGATCTCGAAACTGATACGTCACTTCATGACTTCCCAGGTCGATGTCGATCTCCACATTCTTCAAAAAGCTCTCCGACACGTCTGTTCCGTTGTAGAGCACAACAATTTCTGGATCTTCGATGGGACGCTCCGAAAAAACCGAAACCTTAAAGCGGCTCATGCTGTGCCAGATCTGCCGAGCCGGCTGAAAACCGATGTCCACATGCGACTCGCGGATATCGGCATGCTCCGAGACAATCCCCTCCTGCCCACGGCGAATACTCCGACAGGACTCGGTGTGGGCCAGCAGTCCATCACAGTCGTGACGAGCTTGGTAATCAGGGTAAAACTTGGGTGGCATCAGTCGGTTCACGGCACCAAAAGGAGTCGCAGGCCCGGCACAGCCCTGCCCAAAAAACCCTCCCAACAGTCCTAAAAAGGTTATGCAAACAAGTCGCTTCACCTTTGGCCTCCGACACACACAAACACAACTGCCCCAATAACGGGCCCTTTAAGGTATCGTCTTCCCGCGCAATGAGTTGATGATCTCTGCCAAAAAATTCACAATTTTAGGTGCTTAAAGCTATTGCTTTTTTCCCCAGTCATTCGTGAGGGCTTTGCGCATTTCAGGATCGCGCATGGAGAAGTCTCGGTGGAAATGAACCGAGTTTCCCGGCATCCACTTCCACCAGTACAGGCCCTTGATCCAAGAAACACTTCCCAACCTTTTCAGCAGATGCTCTGCAACCTCCTGACGCTTTCTGAGAACGCTCTCGTTCATGGAGTTCGCTGGTTTCCAAGGTTGAGTCAACATGCTCTGTGACCGCGCCAAGCCAATTTCTGTGAGCATGACCGGGCGCGAAAGGCGCACGGAGATTCCCCGGAGCTGATCGAGCACTCGCTCAAGGCGTTCTTTATATTTCTGGCTCCCTAGAGGCACGCCGTCTTTGGCAGCCAGAGGAAAGTAGAACTGAACCCCAATTTGATCGAGGTCTTTCCAGAACCGAACCCCTTCTACACTATCCCAATTGGCGGCATAGACCAACTGTCCGCTGTAGACTTTTCTCACTTCCGCAATGAGGCTCCTCCATTCAGCAGTGTGGCGGAGCAACTTCTTCAACTCTGTTCCAACGGCGAAAAGGGGCACCTTAGACTTCTCTGCCAATCGGGCCTGCTTCAAGATAAACTCGCGGTATGTGCTAAAGAAACGCTTCCGTTGAACCTCATTTGAAAACTCAATTTCCCCGCGCCACGAGAACTGGCCCCAATATGCCAGGTGGGGCTTCAGAAAGGGGACCATGCCTGCGTTTTTGATTTTTTCTAAGGACTCCGCCACAGCGTCGGAATGGGTTTGACGAGTGCTGGAAACGGTCCCCGAACGGTCCACCGAAGCATAAGGATGAATCTGCACCGAGGTCACTCCTAGTTTCTTCAGCTCAGTCAGCGAATCGTCCATATCTGAAGATGCCCAGATCTGTCCAAACCGCGGACAGGAAACGACAACTCCACGGAACTGCTTAGCCTCAGCACGGCCAGCCACAACAAAAGCCATAGCCACAGAAAAAAGAAGCAAACGGATCTTTAAGTTCAACTGATCACCCCTGAGAACGGGTCCTTCAATTCAAATCTGACTGTAATCATATACTTTTTCAGCCGCCGGTCCCAAATAGCACCTGACTTCAATTCATCTCCCATTGAGCCGATAACAGCACTGACAGTCGGGCAAAGGAGTGCTGGTGAGAAACTCTAGACACAACCCATTTCGCTTTTTGAGCAGGTTTGCCACACTCGCCGCATCAACCCTCTGCTCGTTGCTTCTGGCTTGTTCTGGAGAAAGCCCTCTTGAGGGAATTGCAAGCTCTTCTCTCGAGGGGCAACAAGACTCAGAGGATCCGAGTGAACAAAATGGATCTGTTGCTTCCCTCCACCTCGAAATTTTGGGGGGTGGGGGAGTGGCTGCCGGGAGCTGCCTGATTCTGCGGCTGAGTGCACAAGACTCTCGCGGAGAAAGGGTTGTGCTCAGCAAAAACCAGAACGTCGTGCTGTCCACAAGCCAGGGCAGATTGTTTTCAGACGACAATTGTGAAGATCCAGCTGAAGTCGCGAAACTGAGAGCCGGCACCGAGTGGACCGAGGTTTCTTTTCTCTCCCCTTTTCCAGGCACAGCGCAGCTCACTGCCGACGAAACACCAGCACAAGGCTGGACGGCAGCAAAGTCAGAAGTGATTGTGAGGGCAGGAGGAGTTGCATTGGCAATCACCCCGGACGCCGAAAGCTTCCAGACATATGAATGCGGCAGAGTGCAGGTTGAACTGCAAAACGAAGAGGAGCAGCCAAGCCAGTGGACAGAAGATCTCAAAATTGCGATCCGCTTTGCCGACGCAGAAGACAAGACTCTACCCGACACAACAGCCTACGCCAACTCAACCTGCACCGAGCCCATTCAAGACGTTGTCTTGCCCGCCGGCAGCTCCCAGGTTTATTATTCCTTTCGTTCAGGCCACCCCGGAAAAATGAAATTTGTTGTGGGAGCCGAAACAGGGGAGGTTTTTCTCGGTGGGCAAACACCCGGACGCATATGGTCAGTT
>JANQPW010000801.1 GCA_028285285.1 Silvanigrellales bacterium | reverse complement strand
AGGTTCTCTCAAAACTCCGCCCACCGGCTCACTGAGAAAACTCCGGAAACCTTGCCAACACAACGCGCTCAATTTCCACGGCATTTTCTTCCAAGGCATTCTCCGTGACATCGATCACAGGCCAGCGCTTGTTTTTCCGAAAAAGCTCTCGCGACCATTCCAGCTCCTCGAAGATTTTAGCCATGTCGGCGTATTCTCCTTGGCCAACTGCGCCCAAGGTTTGCATGCGAGCACTGCGAATTTCCAAGAGACGGTCTGGATCAATGGTGAGGGCAATGATCTTGTTTTGGTCGATTTGAAACAGCTCTGGAGGGGGCTCAGTTCCCCTGATCAAGGGGATGTTGGCGACCTTGTAGCCTTTGTGCCCCAAATACATGGAAAGTGGCGTTTTTGAGGTGCGAGAAATGCCCAAAAGCACGATATCGGCCTGGTCAAGGTCATGCGCCGCCATGCCATCATCGTGCCTCACGGTGTACTCAATGGCCCAAATGCGGCGGTAATAATCATTGTCGAGCCGCCGCAACAAGCCGGGCACAGCATTCGGGCGTTTGCCCAAGTCTTCTGCCAGGGTCTCCAGCAACGGAAAAAGCACATCGACAACTCTCACACCCAGCTGCATGGCGCGAGACATCAAAAAAACCCGAAGCTCAGGGTTCACAATTGTTGTGACAACAATAGCATTTCGCTTCAAAGCTGTGTCGAGAATGCGTTCTAAGGCCGCCCGTGTGCGAACCTTATCAAATCGTTCCACATGAATTGCCGAGTCGGAGAATTGCACCGCCGCAGCCTTCACCAAGCTCAGAGCCGTCTCTCCCGTGCCATCAGACACAGAAAACAAAGTGGGCTCAACGCCGGTATCTGCAGCGACATCATCTGACATAAGGGCCTCACAGCTGATCAACTCAATACTCCTCAAAAAGAAGAGCGCTCAGCTCATCATACCTCATGAGAAGCTGTCAATTCTGTTTTGAGAAAGCTTGGTATCACTTTCTTCAGCCCGAAAATGAAGCGGAGTTCACCAGTTCCAAAAGATAGGGGCACGACTGCGCCACTTCTTTAGCCACCAGTGCCGTGCTTCCCAAAGCAGCACCCAACAACAGAGAATCACGCTTCTTTTCCAGGGGAAATGGGCTCATCACCGCCTCCACAAGCCGCGACTGACATGAAACGTGAGTGCCCTCGTCAATCACGAGGGGACGCAACGGAAGATCTGATTGAGCCGAGCAGTAGTAAAGGGTGCCCGCCGCATCATCCACAAGATGTTCGTGGATCCACTGCAGCACAAAATCCAAAGCCCGTTCAAAGCTTTTTTCTTGTGTGTGTTCCCAAGCCAATCGAAGCACGGCCGCCAGTTCGCACGCATCGTCTGCATTGGCCACACCCTGGGCTCGAGCATCGTCTTCAAACCACACGTGGGCGAGGGACCCCGCAGAAACATATGCTGCCAGCAGCTTGTTCAAAAGCCTAAGGCCTGCCGAAACAAGCTGTTCGTCTGCCAGTGCCATTCCCGAAATAAGAAACGCCCGCACAACAAGACAATTGTGAGCCAACACTGCCTTGGAATCTCGCAATGGCCTTTCTCTGTTGCGTCTCAATTCTCGAAGCTTCTGCACAGCTCGATCATGCAGTTCCGTCATTTCCTCAAGCGAATAACCACAACGTTGGCAAAAATCAGTGTCGTTGACCGGCCTGCGCAAGATCCAAGTTTCAGGCTCATCTTTCAAACAGAATTGAGGAGTCATGTGAAAATAAAGCTGAGCAAATCGCAGCAAAGCGGGATCGTTTGCAAAGGCAGCATCCAGATCTGCCTTCCGAACTCGGTAGTACACTCCATCAGAGAGTTCTTGATCGTCTGAAGAAGGGCTGTCGGCGCACTCGGCACTCATGTACACACCACGGTGGGAGTCAAACAACCCCTCCTGTAAATAGTCAAAGGTCTGCGAAAAGGCCCGGGTAAAAAAGTCACCCTCTTGTTCTCGGGCCGCCTGAACACCCAACAATTCCAAAAGAGCCGCGTTGTCTGAAAGCAACTTTTCAAAACGAGGAACATTCCAAGTGGCATCTCGGCTTTGCCGAAACAAACCCCCTTCAACGGGATCAAAAATCGCTCCTGCAATAAGGTTCCTGAGGCTCAGGTTCAGATGTTTCTTTGCAGCTGGCAATTCCGATTTTTGCAACGCAAAAAGCCGTGGTAATGCAACCATCTTAACGGGGCCTTCAAAGCCGCCCCACTGATGATCTGCGCTTCCCAAAAGTGTCAACACATTCGCCGAAGCCACGTCTTTCAAGAATTCTAGCGCGTCTTGTGGCTCTCGCTCATCCGCAGATTTTGCGAGGGGTAAGTTTCGAAGATTGAAGTCTCGCCCCCTGGCCGACAAGTATTGAAACACTCGCTGAGAGCGTTCCAAGACTTTTTCTTTCTCATTTCGATAGGCGATGGAAGCAGCCACGAGCATTTGGAGGAGACTGGGTTGTCCATTTCTGGCTACCGCCGAAAAGTAACAGCCACCCAAAAATGGCTCTTGATCTGGAGTGAGAAACACCACAAGTGGCCAGCCACTTTGCCTCGTCATCATTTGAACCGCATCCATATAGATCGCGTTCACGTCGGGGCGCTCATCTCGATCAACCAAAATAGGAACGAATCGCTCGTTGATCACCCCAGCGGTTGTGGCCTCTTCAAAGGAGTCTGTTCTCATGGCTTCGCACCAATGGCAGCTCGCATGCCCAATCACAAGCAAAACCGGCCGCTCGAGTTCACGAGCACGATCAAAAGCCAAGCGCGACCATGTTTGCCAGGCAATGGCCTGCTGGCTGTGGAGCCTCAAGAAAAGGCTTTTTTCGGTTTTCAGTTTGTTTTTCTGTGAAGACATGCTGGCACCCCTCGACCTCAGAGATACCTGACATGACGTCATTTATGGCAAGGGTCAAGACGCATCTGGTTCTGCGGGCCCCTTGGAAGAGTTTTCTTCCAAAGGGGAGTCTGTGGAGGTGGAACTGGCCGAATCTTCGCCGTGTTCTGAGAGGGCGTCTGCCAAAAAGATGTTGCTCAACACCTCTCGGAAAGACTCTCGGCTGTCTTTTTTCGAAAAGATAGCGTCTGGCGTGTAGCCTTTTGGCCGCAACTTAGCCACATCTTCGAGGTCGTTCAGCGCCGACACCAAAACCACATGCCGGGCAGTTCCCGCCTCGCGAATATAGCCAACAGCCTCAACGCCGTGCATCACGGGCATCAGCACATCGAGAGACACCAGGTCGGGCTGGTGGGCTTCACACACACCTAGGCCATCTAGGCCGTTGTCGGCCTCGGCAACACACTGAAACCCCAACGACTCATAGAGCTCTCGCAGCCGACGCCGCTGCACACGGCTATCATCAATCACCACGACCGTCCGGCCTTCGAGAGGGTTCTCGCGAGTGCCCTGAGCTGACATCCCTGCCGCGAAGTTCCTGATCTGCACAACCATGTCCGACCTCCATTCTCAAGAAGAGGTTCGGCGCGACTTTGATAAACTTAAACCCGTAATCTATAAATCTCTAGAAAAACAGAATTAAAAGCAATTCTGTGGCACATATTGAAGCACCAATTGTGTCTCCACAAATTTTACCGTTGCGCTCACCAATTCGAGCCAAGAGCAGACCCACCACCAAGACCACAAACAGAGTCACAAAGGTTTCTTTCAGATCAAAAAACAGAAGGCCCCACACGGCGCAGAAGGCAACCAGCAGCAAACACCACCTGTTTCTCTCCCGCTGAGGCACGTCGTTGAGGGAGTGGTGGGCAAGGCCCGGCTGAGGTTGGGCCCCTGCAACTCCCTTCTGCATCAGCCGTGTGGCTAAAACCAGCCCTGCCGCACGAGAAACCAAGACAATGCCGGTCAACTGCACCAAAGGGAGCTCGGAAACCACAGCACCATGGTATCGGGAAATCCACAACACAGCCAAGGCGCAAACTCCGTACGATCCCAAGCGAGAGTCTTTCATGGCCGCGCGCGCACGTTCCAAACGAGATTCACTGCGGTCGAACAACGGGACTCCTAAACCATCTGCCGTGTCGGCCAGTCCGTCTTCGTGGAAAAACCCGGTGAGTATTGCAAGACCAAGCCAAGCCAAAAAAACCGAAGTACCAGTGCCATTTCCCAAACCCAGGAAGCTCTCGAAAAAAAGGAAGATGCAGGCAAAAAACGAAAAAACAGCTCCCTGGAAAAGCGGACCGAGGTATATTCCTGCGGGCAAAAAGGGCTCATTGTGAGTGTTTGGCAGCCTAAAATAAAACGACCACCCGGAGCGGGCCAAACCAAGCATTGATTCCCAAAGACTGCTTCCGTGCACAAGCTTACCCTTCGGGGTGAACGAGATCTTCCGAAAGGCGCCGCTCAAGACTTTCAATCTCAACTCTGTCACGGCACTCCACGAACACCCTCTTCAAAACCCGCTCCTCATCGAGGCTGTTGATTAAGCGGCTGTGGTCTTCCAATGCCTCAAGAGAGAGCCCACCCCGAACGCTCTTCACAAGCACCCGCAGCGTGTTCACATTTTGCTCGCGAGAACGACCTTTGGGAGAAAATCGACTCAAGCTCGTTTCGCTTTCAATCATTTCGCAGCGCACCCCTTCTCGCTTCAGCAACCGGCAAACCGCAGTTGTGAGAGAGGGCGTCTGCGACACACTGGTTCGCATGTGACTCTCTTCGTACACACGCTTCCAAAGTCGACGATCTTTGATGAGGTCATCCAAAAGCTGGATAGCGCCCTCAACCTCAGCTGCTGAACTGGAGGCAACGAGAGAGTCTTTTGCCGCCCGAATTTCATAGCTGAAAGAGTGATCGTCAAATCGCAAGTAATCACTTGGATCGAGAGGGAGGCTAAAGCCTGGCACTTGACGTCGAAAGGCAGAAAGCATGGCCTCACAGGCTGTTCCCGTTTTGTGGAAATAGACTTGTTGGTACATCGACATGCGCGCGCGAAGAAAGTCCTCATAAGCGGCAAGTCCACTCTTGTGCAGAGCGAGGTGGAGCTGGCGAGTGTCTTCATTTCGATAGAAAAAAGCAGCATCTAGAATGCGACCGGCATCAAAAAGACCATAAACCACCCCACAGTGTTCCGCATCACGGCGAAGGTAATCCATACGGTCCACATCAATTTCACCGCTGATGATTTCTGAAAGCAGTGTGCGCAGTCCAGGTATGGCAACAGGTGAACCTTCTCTCACAGGCACATCGAGATCCAGCAGAGAACAGACATCTTGCCCCATTTCGGGTCCGAGGCAATCTCCCGAGGTTTGACGAAACACTCGCTCGATCAGCAACAGAGAGTAAAACTCATGCCGCACACGCTGGTGCATGGCACCAGGGCGTTTTTGTTCAACCCTTCGCAACTTGACAGAAAAGGTATCGTGGAGCCACTGAGGGAGATCCAATTGGGCAAACCCCTCTCGCACCTGCTCCCACGTGGGCATAAACAGCTCACCACTATGACTAAAGGGAGCATGACCCACGTCGTGCAGCAAACCGGCAAAACGCAGCGTCTGGGAAACAGAGGCATCATTGCGAAGGAGATCGAGCACTTCTTCGGTTTTGGTGTCGTTGAGAGAGCCAGAAAAGCTAGAGGAGGGGCTTCCTTTTGACTTTTCAATGGCACGACTCTGGTTGCGTACCAAAGTTGTCAGAAAGATACCAGCCATGTGCATCACGCCGAGCGAGTGCTCAAATCGGGTGTGCGTGGCCGCAGGGAAAACATAGTGAGTGAACGCTGTTTGCCGCAAACGACGCATCCGTTGCACTTCGGGGAATTCAAAGACCGTTCTTTCAGCGGCGGTGAAAGGAATCGTGTCGTAGAGAGGACATCTTACTTTTCCGACATAATTGAGATTTCCTGGCATTCGGATCGTGGTCTCCACACTGCGCCCCCTACGTTTCTCGCTCTCGGTGTCTCACACGGGGAGCGATTTGCAAGTTTTTTTAGCAAACCTATGAGAGAGAGCTGTTTCAGGAGAGGAGGTGGTGAGATAGACTAAAGATCGAGGGCATTTAGATTTCCTTAACCACAGCACATTCGTGCTTGATTTAGTGGCATTTTTTAATGTATGGTGGGCAGTCTGTCTGCAGATAGCAAATAGATTTGTGAAGGCTTTGGAACAAATCTGGGACGGGAGACCCTGTTCAAAGCCTCACTTTCAGAGACACGTGCGGCTTCGCGCCGCACACGCATGAAGGGGCGCGTTCTATGAGTGGAAGCATCAAGGTCTATGATTTTCGAGTTGGACAAAAAGCAGTTTATCCTTGCCATGGAGTGGGCACTATTGAAGACATCGAATCGTGCCAAATTGCAGGGTCTGAACACGAATTTTATGTCTTGAAGATCCACTCCACCGG
>JANQPW010000787.1 GCA_028285285.1 Silvanigrellales bacterium | reverse complement strand
GGGAGGAGGCTTCGGCCGAAGGCTTCGGCCCGACTATATTGTGGAAGCTCTCGAGGTGGCTCGTTTGTCGGGCCTCAATTCTCCCGTCATGGTTCAGTGGTCTCGAGAAGACGACATGAAAAATGATGATTTTCGCCCCATGGCCGCTTGCCGCATGATGGGTAGTGTCGACGACAAGGGGAAG
Organism: Silvanigrellales bacterium; assembly: GCA_028285285.1. GTDB lineage: Bacteria > Bdellovibrionota_B > Oligoflexia > Silvanigrellales > Silvanigrellaceae > JANQPW01. The sequence continues at coordinate 10,236 of JANQPW010000787.1, read as the reverse complement.
CTTTCCAGTTTTTTCTATCGCAATGCTTCTCAGTCTCTTATGCGCTCGTTTGCACCAGGTTTCGTGAAGACTTTGTTCCCGCAGTGGGTTCCAAGTGGCTTGAAGCGATTCGTGGGAAACACAATGGGCTCATTTGCGAGCGGCTTGCTTGCAATGGAAGGGGTCAAAGACATGCCCTATGCCTGCGAAAACGTTTCCTTAGAGTACCGTGAACTGGAGCTTCCTGTGCGGATTGGTTTTTGGCGCAGTGTGGGGCATTCCATCAATGGCTTTGTGGTGGAGAGCTTCATTGATGAACTTGCTCACTTGGCTGGAGCCGATCCCTTCGAGTTTCGCAAGCAGCATTTAGCCGATGACAATCGCCTCAAACCCGTGTTGGAGAGAGTTGCTTCACTTTCCGGTTGGGGTGGGAGCCTGCCGGAGGGTCAGTTTGAAGGGATTGCGTCGCACAAAAGTTTTGAGAGTTATGTCGCAGAAGTCGTTCGCCTGTCGGTGAAAGAGGGTCAGGTGCGCGTGCATGAGGTCTTTTGTGTGGTTGACTGTGGCCGGGTTGTTAACCCGGCCATCGTGAAAGCACAAATGGAGAGTGGAATTGTGTATGGTCTCGCCGCCGCTCTCACTGGGAAGATCACCCACAGCAACGGAGAGGTCGTGCAGAGTAACTTTCATGATTACCCCGTGTTGCGCATGAATGAACACCCGAAAATCACTGTAGAGATCGTGGAGTCGAAGGAAAGCCCTACTGGGGTAGGTGAACCCGGAACCCCTCCCATTGCTGCTGCTGTTTGTAATGCGCTCTTCAAAGCAACAGGCAAACGCATCCGTCGCTTGCCCCTTTCAAAATCCCTAGCCTGAACCTGGGTTCGGGATTTTGATCTCTGTGGCAAACTCCATCATAAAGTCCTGTGCTTTGGCTTCTCCCGGGTTCCCCTTCATGTCGTTCCAAAGACGTTGGCTGACTTGTTCTGGGTTGTCCGCATCGAGATAATCGTTTGCGTGTTCGGCCATTGATCGATCGATCAGCATTGTGAACAGAGGTGGAAAGGGGTCCACATCGAAACTTCTTGGTCGGCCATTGTTCGCCAGTTTGCGCAGTGGCCAAATGTAGAGGTCACGCCCTTTGAGCGAAAAGCTTCGCTGGTTGCTTGCTGCCGGGGGGCTATGAAAATACACAAAGAATCGGCCGAGGGCATTGTAAATGGCTGGGCGTTGAAGAGAGCGCTCCCGAGTGGCACCCAGGGTCTCGATCATATCTTCGTAGGTCACGAGGAAGCGCCCCTCAATGGTTTGGTCTTGGCTTCGCAGTTCCGCTTGCGCGGAGGAGAGAGAATCCCACTTCTTTTTAAAAACTTTTGTGAGGTCCTCCATCACCTCAGGGTCATCGGAAACACTAATGGTTTCTGCCGACCCTTTGAGATAGTGCGACAGGTAGCGCGCAGAGAGTGCAGTGTTGGAAGAGCTCACAAACTGCACACCTGTGAGGAGCTCGAGCATCACAGATCGGAGCGCCTCGAGTCGTGCCACCCGATCCTCTTCTAGGTTAACAGGCTTGACAAAAAAAACGTCTCCTGGGAGTTCACAAGGAGGTTGCAACACCCCCGCTGCTGTGAGGAAGCTCTGAGGGGGAAGAAAGGGGCCTTCCGAAAGGGCGCCTTCGGCAACTGTGTCGAGAATCTGAAAGTCTCCTGTTCCCACACGGAGGTAGTCTTGACCGCGGGCGGAGGCGATTCCGCATTGGGGGGCGCTGGCGCTTGACTCATAGCGTGTTGTCGTCTCTTCTGTCGCGCCGGGAGAAATCTGTGTCACTTTCGATCCCGCTTGCTCTTCTTCACTCCGTGACTGACAGGCGGTCAAAGAAAAGAGAGTCAGAAGGCCTGATGCAAAAAGCGCTCGGGCGCCCGGGGAGAGCTGCATGGCCTTGGAATCAGAGGGATGTGATTTTGGGTGCAAACTTTGCTCCTTAAATGGAGAGTGTGTCCGACTCTTGGAGAAGAGCACACTCTGCAAGATGCACCATTTTATCAGGATTGTGAGCTCTTTCAAAGCGCAGAGCCTTGGGATGTTAGCGCTGCCCTTGGGCGAGGGAGTCTCCCACGAGCGTTGGCAGAACGCTGAAATCGCGCACATAGCGCATGGTCATTCGGCCCGGATTCTGAAGGATCCGATAGAGCCACTCTGCTCCGAGCCGTTGCCAAATTCTAGGAGCCCGTTTCTGTCTCCCTGCCATAAAGTCGAGCGTAGCTCCGACGCCTATCATGACTCCGAAGTTCACACCTTCGAGAATCTCCGCAATGAACTTTTCCTGCTTGGGGGCACCCAGGCCAACCAAGATGATGTCGGCCTCAGCAGTGTTGAGTCTTGAAATGATATCTTCACAAGCCTGGGGCGCTTTCTCAAATCCAAAAGGTGGGCAATGCTTCCCCACAACTTCAACGTTGAGGTGTGAGAGTCGTTTTTCAACGATGTCGACCGCGTCTTCTGCCTCACCATTCAATGTGGGATCAGCAGGGGCTCCTCCGAGAAGGAACAGGCGGAGCTTACGGCCAAATCGCTCAACAAACTCTTTGGAGTTCGCCCGCTCGAGCAAAGCCGGCACCACATCCGAGCCTGCCACCCGCTCTGGCAAACGCTTTGCCGGATCAGCCGAGAGCTGGGAGGCGAGCACAAGGGGTATTCCATCGGCCAGCTGCAAAGATGCTTTTTGGTAGGCTTCACGAAAAACGCGGACCTCTTCTAGCTCTTTCTGTTGACCCCTGTTTTTGAGTGCGTCGATTCTTCGGCTGGTTCCCAGCTGAAAGATGTGATCTGCATTGGGCGTGAAAACGGCATGAGCTCGGCTTTTGTCTTGCGCCAGCGTGAGGATTTGATCAACTGCCTGATCAAGGGTGAGAACGTCAACTTTGGAAAAGCCAAACTGGATCTTTTCATTGGTGGAAACGACATCAGCACCCTTCATGTCAAGCATGGAGCGGGCTGATTTTTGCTCACTCTGCGATTTTGGCTGACAAGCACAGAGCACAAGAAACAGAGTGGCGCTGAGAGCGGAACATCTTTTGAGAAAACCAACGACAGCGGGGAGAGCGGATACATTCATAGTCGTGCCTTTTCTAGAAGTTTGCTCACTTCCCCCCACGAGATGTTTCGGTAGAACACTCTCCACAATTGAGAAATCTGAAAAATATTTGAATTTTCAAGTATTTGTGAGACTCGTTCCCGAGCAGCCCAAAGATAAGTGAGCGTGTGTCTCGGATGAGAACGAATTGAGAAAAGCCCTTTGACGGTTCCGGTTGTCAAAGGGCGTTTTGGCAACTATTTCTTTTAAAAGACAGAGCCTAGCTCAACGGCTTGGGGAGACTTCTGGCAGATGATGGGAAATAAACGTCTGAGGGTGTTTCTCTATTGTTTCCTTTTTATTGTTACTTTTCCTTCTCTCGTGGCATCCGCTGAGCAGGGAAGGCTATCACGACAGAAATACCCAAATGTTTCCTGCAAGGAAGTGACGGAGCGGATTGAAACCATTCGGGGGAATTTTCGTGGTTACTTTGCTCTTCGGTGTGGGTCAGATTGGAAATTAGTGATTGACACTGAGTCGATTGAAGGTCGATATTTTCAAATCGCTTCTCTCAGCAAGGCTTGGATCGGACAAGCCCTTCATGAACTTTCTCCTTCTGCCGAAGGATTTTGGCAGCAGAGCATGGGAACTCTGTTTCCAGAAATGAACTTTCCAGACTCTCTTTTGAAGAAAACAACTCTTGGGGAATTGGCGCGCCATCGATCTGGACTTCGCACAAGCTCTTGGCGCAGGCAGACCTTTGCGAGTTCCTCCAAAGAGGACATTCGGGCCTTTCTGTTTGAAAACTCATCGATCAAAGGAGCCGGAAGGTTCAGATACTCAAATACCGGTTACGCGCTTTTGAGCATGGCTTTCGAAGAGATTTCGGGTCAAGACTGGACCAATTGGGTGGAAGAAGTGATCTTTCCCCGCCTGGGGGTCAAGCAGGCGCGTGTCATGCCAACTGAGAATGATCTTCCCTCCGGTTCCTTCTTTCAAGCGAAGAGGTGGTTGGGGTTCGCATCGGTACCTTTCTTTTGGAACAACGGCATCGGAAGGGTTGCACTGATGCACCCCTATGGTGGAGATGGCTACGTGTTGGCAACTCCTGACACGATGAAAAAGTGGCTCGGCTTCCACCTTGCCTCTCCACTGAGCTTGAGCCGAAGTGTGGACCGCTTGAAAGAGGGCGGAGAGTACTTTGGCGGGTGGGTGGATGACCGCGATGAGCTTGGGTGGCTCTGGCACAATGGCTTTTTGGGATTGACAGGGCACTATAGTCTTCTGGGTGTGAACCACGAAAGCCAAGTGGGCTTTGTGCTTCTTGGTGCTGGAGATGATGCGAGAAAGCATCAAAGTTTCCTTTTGGGAGGGCAGAGCTTTGCCGATCAGAGCCACGCCAAAGACCTTGTGAGAACGGTCTCGACCCTCGTTGTGAATCTCTTGACGTTTTTGCTGCCCTTCCTCATGCTTTCTGTTTTTTTGAACGATCTTTTGTTTCTCATTCGTCCAACAAAAATTCCCCAAACGACTCTTCTTCACAAAGCCCGACTCACCTTTTCCCTCACACAGAATGTTCCGCGGGCCTGGCATGGTTTTTTTCATGGTGGTTATCTCTTCTTTGGCTTGAACTGGTTTGGCGGCGCACAAGCACTTGGTTTTAGCCTCTTGGCCACCTTGATTTGGCTGACGGTCTACTTTCGGCAGCGCCCCCAAAAGCAGGCCATGGACCGGAAGGTCTTGCTTTCCAATGGAATCGTGGCAGCAGTGTGTCTGTTTTTCATTCTTGTGAGGTTACAAACCTGGGGGTGACGGAATGTAGTGTGCGAGCCAGAGCTGGCCTCGGTTGCGCTCTCGCGCAGTTTTCATTACGGGACCTTTCCAGAAAGGAAGGTTCAACATGCTTCATCACATTTCGTTCTCGGTGGCCGATCTCAAGCGTTGCTCTCAGTTCTATGATGCTCTGCTCACTCCACTGGGTTACCGGCGGGTCTTTGAGAGCAAGGTCTTCATCGGCTATGGAGTTGAAGACAACAAGGACAAGTTTGCCCTTCGCCTCCACGAAGAGGGTGTGAGTCCTCCAAGCCCGGGTTTCCACTTGGCCTTTGCGGCACCCACTCGAGCAGCGGTTGAAGCCTCCTACCATGCCGCCTTGAAATGTGGAGGAAGAGACAACGGAGCGCCTGGATTGCGCCCTCACTATGGACCGAACTACTTTGCGGCCTTTCTCACCGATCCCGATGGCTATGAAGTGGAAGCGGTCATCAATGGTGAATGAGGCCTTATGCTGAGAAATTGATCAGGATCTCGGTCTCTCGTTTTGCAATCATTTGAAGAAGCGGGCATTCTCTCTCTGCGTGAGAGCACCTTGCGCCTTGTCACGGAAATGCCCAATCGAGGAGAAGACGTCCATGAGTTATGTCGATTTTTTCAACATCCCCTTGCCCAAAGAAAACGAAGCAAAATACACAGAAATGGCGAAGGTTTTTTCAACGGTGATGAAAGAGCACGGCTTGCTGCATTTTTGGGAAGCCATCGCTGAAAATGTTCCCACAGGTGAGGTCACTGATTTTCATCGAGCGGTGCAGGCCAAGGAAAATGAAACCATCGTGTCGGCCTGTTATGTTTGGCCCGACAAAGAAACCCGTGACAAAGCTTGGGAACTGGGAATGAAAGACGAGCGCATGGAAGGCTTCAACCCAGAAAAAATGCCCTTTGACGGCATGAGAATGTTTTGGGGAGGCTTCCGCACCCTGGTTGAAGGATAGTCACTCAAGACAAGACTAGCGAGCAACCAAAAAATGGAAGCTGTGCGCTTGGCGCCCACAGTCGTCATAGCTTGCCGAAAACAGCCTCATCTGTCGGCAGTAGGTTCCGAACACGGGTTGCTGGGGAAGATCTTGTTCCTCTGTCCAGCGAGTGTAAGCTCGCCGGCAGTTTTGTCGCGGAGCAAGTCCCGGTGGGTCGTAAACCCAACGCTCACCCCAAGAAGGGTTCCACCAGGTGGGGTCATTGATGAAGTCTTGCTGTAGCTCCGAATCACCCTTGTACGTGGCCACTGCCCATGCGATTTTGGGTGAGGAGCCTTGGCGGTAGCGACAGGTGTTCCATTCAACAATTCGGCAGATGACCAAATCTCTGTCGGGAACCCCTGGGCGGCTTCCATTCGCAGTGTTCTCCCACCCAAAGGGTTGAAGACGCTCGCATCTCCTGTAGAGGTCGAGGTAGGTGGTCTGTGTCGCAGATTCCACTTGGTTGGGCGCGGGAGCGGCTGACTCGCCACAAGAGACAAGGGCTGCTGATGGAAAAACAGCGGCCAAGAACGGCACACAAAGACGTGATCGTTGATAAAAAGTCTCTTTTCGCGTTGACATGGTTTTCCTCCTGAGATGGAAATGTGAGCCTCTGGCTCCGATCGCAACTTCTGTAGCTACTCGAGTTTGAAGCCCGTGCCAATCACGACTTGCCCGTTTCCAAAGGAGTTGATGACTTCAGAGCAGAGATAGGCCGCTGAGCCACAACCCTGAGAGTCCAAGAGCTGGCATGAAGGGAAAGTCACTTTCGGCGTTCTGGTGTGTGCGCCGAGGCTGCAGCCGGTTCCACACTCGGGTGATCAGCTGCCACAAACCTGCCGCGAGGCAAGCCGCCACAAGCCACAAGCAAAATGCTTCGAGTCCGGGAAGGAACACACCGAACCAAACCATAAACTTGAGATCGCCTCGACCGAGGCTCATTTTGCCAGTGAATTTTTCAAAGAGGAGCCCTGAGAAGAAAAGCACTGCAATGGCGGGGAGGTGTGAGAATTTGGAGAGCCAAATCATCTCCGCGCTCTGGAGCTCGAAACTCTTTGAAAAAAGAAACACCCACACCAGAGCCACAACCCCACCCATCATGTGGAGCCGATCGGGAAGAAGCTTCAAACTGAGATCAAACTCACAAAGCACCCCCACCAGAAGGGTGAGGGTGGCAAAGATTGCGAGGGTGTGGCCTGAGTGAGAACCTGAAAAAAAAGAGGCGCCAAACACGGCAAAAGCACCGATGGCAAGGAGCCACACTCCCAGAGTTTTCAAAGGTGAAACAGCATCGATCTCATTTTCAATGGCATACTTTCTTGCCCAACTGTGAATGACTCCAGAGAAGATGGTCATGTTGCAACTCCCATCAGAGGGTCTGAGAAAGGGTGAAAAGGGGAGCCCACTCGAAGCTGCGGAGCTGACTGCTGTCGAGCCGCTCGGCGGCAGACTCTTCACTTCGGAATTTAGCTTCCAGGGGTGAAACGAAATGGAGACCAACAGAAAGCCCGATGGCCGTGTTGTTCACTTCGTAAAACACACCCGGAGAGATGCCGAGCGAAAGGGCTTGATAGTCTCCAGAAGCTTCGCCTTTGCGCAGTTCTCTCACGTGATAAGCTGCTTGGAAACCGAGTTCCCAAAGCAAGAAGCTGAGGGCCTCTGAAGCGGCTGTTGCCTGAAGGCCCACGGCATAGCCGCGGAGGGAGTTTTTGCCTGTTGTTCCATTTTCAGAGTTGATGCCTTCAAAGCGTGCCCACGCGCCGGTGTGTCGGCTTTTTTCTCCAAAGGAAACTCCGAGGCTGAGGGCTGGCGTTGAAGAGAAGCCTGTGCGGGTGTTGGAACCCACTAGGCCTGCTCCGGCACGCAACAGAACACTGAGCGAGCCATCTTCTTTGGAAGACGACGAGAGGGCCGACTCAATCTGTTTCTTTTGAGCCCGTCTTTCTTTTTGCGAAAGACCATTGAGGAGTCTTGCCATCATAATTGGCCCCCAAGATGAAGCGTCGTGCACCGGCACTTGGAACTTTTTTTGCACCTGAGCCACACGACCTTTTTTGGAGCGACTGAAAAGTTCTATGCGACAAGCGCTCACAGGAGACTTTCTCTTTTTTCGGGTGTGGGGATCACAAGACAACAAAAAGGCATTGTCAATGGCAAGTGTTTCAAGAACGGTCTGCAGTCTTCGCAAAGCGGGTTTGTCTTTTTGAATGTCTTGTGCGAAGCGCATGCGGAGTGCTTGCCCCTCGGGAACCCTAAAACGCTGCAGATCTGCCGGCTGAAAGGCCTTTAAGCGCTCGATGGAGTCATAGGTTGCCGCATAGAAGCTTTCTGCGGCAGGAGACCAGGTCTTCTGTTTGAGAGCGATCACAGCTGCAGGTGTGGTGGCCAGAGCTTCAAAAGAGGAGAAGAGGGTTAACGATAAGGTGCCAACCACAAGAAAAAAGTTAAATGGGGAGAGATTTGTCATTATCCGTTCACCTGCATGAATGAAAGAAGAAGAGGGCCAAGGAGCACGATCATCACCGAGGGCAACACAAACACCATCATGGGGATCATCATGTGCACTGAAATGCTACCCGCAGCCTCCTCGGCTGTTTGAAAGCGTCGCTCGTTGGAAGCCACTGAGAGTTCTCGGAGGGTTTTGCTCACATCACTTCCCAGGTCACTGGCTTGAACCACGGTTCGACAAAACGACTTCACTTCTGGGAGGGGAAGTCGTTCCTCCAAGTTCTGGAGCGCTTGCTCTCGGGTGCGACCCATTTCGAGCGTGAGCTGGACCCCTTGGAACTCTTCTTTTACGGGGGAAGGGGGGGCGGCTTCTAGCACGGCTGTGAGAGCAGCATTGAAGTCTGCACCGGCATTCATCGCAAGGCCGAGGTAGTCCACAAAGAAGGGCAGGTCGCGTTTCACACTGCGCAACCGTTTCTTTGATTTTTCAACAACTGCCCCCACAGGAAGGATCACTAACGAAGCTGCTGCCAGTGTGCTCAGGAGCAGACTTCCACCCAACAGCACCACGTAACCCACAAACAGGAGCCCGAAAGATCCCAGCCCAATGACGAGTTGCATGGCGAGGAGATGATCAACTGTCCACTGACGTTTTGCGCCTGAGCGGGCCAGATGTGTTTCAAGGTACTTGCGATACCCCTTGAAAGGGATGCGCCGTGCGGCGGGCAGGGCAAACTCGGCCCAAGTTGCAAGTGCATCTTTTCGGTTCTCAAAATGAAACAAGTAGTTTGCAGAACGATAAACTTTGAGTACGGCCATTCCCGCCAAAATCAACAGTGCTGTGTGACTCAGAAAGTCGAGCAGTGTGCCGCCCCACAATAGGGCATGAGTTTCTTGAGTGAGATTTGGCATTGAAAAGAGAGTCACGATCGGGTCCTCACGATTTTCTTAAACTTCCAATTGGAGAATTTTCCAGGTCACGATGATCCCAATGAGCTCGAGCACGCCCGCAAGCGTGAGCAAAGCTATTCCCACCCATGTTCCTGTCATCAGCTCCATGCGTTCTGGAGCGAAGATGGCCATGCCCACGGCAAAAAGAATCGGAGTGGAGCAAAGCACGACCCCCTGAGCACGACCTTGTGCTGTCAGCGACCGGAGCTTACCCTCCACTCGGTGCACTTCTTTCACTGAGGCGGCAATGTGAGAAAGAATCTCTGGAAGGTTTCCCCCAAGACGGCGCCCGAGCACGAGGGCTCCAATCGCCATGTGGCACGAACGTGAGGAAACCCTCTGGTTGATGCGCTCAAGAGCTTCGTCGATGGGCTTACCAAGACTGTACTCTTTCAGTGTTTGCTCAAACTCAGACCCGATCACCGGATGAACGCTGTCAACGGCGAGCTCCAAAGCTTTTTGAATGGTGAGCCCGGCTTTGAGAGAAGTGGCCACTTTGGTGAGGGCTTCTGGTAGGTGCAATTCAAAATTGTCTTCGAGCTGTCTTTGAGCGCGTCGGATGAGGATCTTGGGAAGAAGAAACGCGGAAAGAGCCGTCACTCCCAGGCAGAGGAAGAAGGGAAGGCCAAAGGCGAGTAAGGCGAGGAGAAGTGCTCCTGAGAGCGCGAATCCTTGGTTGCGAAACTCAGCAGCTTTCTTGGCAACGGAACTTGATAGGGAGACTCCGACGGAATGTGTGGTGCCCGCCAAACTGAAGGAGGCTTGTAACTTGGGCCACCACCGCCACAGGATAAACCCACATGCCAGTGCAATCAGCAGATTGCCGAGGTACATCAAAATGTGTGGATCGACGAGCTGTGGCATTCTTGGTCTTCCTCAAGCTTTCAAGGTTCATTTAGGAGGGGTTTTCGAATCCCTTCTCTTTGAAGTAACTTCGCAGATTTTGTTCGTGGGGTCGAAGGACATCTTCAGCCGAGCGGGGGTTTGATTCAA
>JANQPW010000786.1 GCA_028285285.1 Silvanigrellales bacterium | reverse complement strand
ACGGAAAACCAATCAAGATCCGTGATGATGCGATCTTCTCCAAAAGAGTATTGCGCCCTCGGCTCGGTGGCCAGCGACTCAGCTCCAACATCGTAAACGCGGATGAAGGACTGACCGCCCGCAAAACCCACAGCCAAAAGGCTTTCATCCTCATTCAATGCCAAGCGGCTTCCCAGCGTGGGAACCGTCACCACCTGCTTTTTTTGAATGGAATCATTTTCAAAGTTGAGTCGCAGAATATTTCCATCATCGAACCTTCCATCGAAGGCCGCAGAAACCAACAGAAAATCCGACCATTTGTTCACTCTCACCATATCGAAAGGCGAAGCAACGGAGTCACCAACACCCACTCTCTCCAGCTGAGCGCAAGAAGAGAGGAAGAGAGCAATTGAGCAACATGCCCAAACCCAGGAAAAAGGAGAAAAACTCACGTGGAACACCTCAAACCGATTCTACCAACGGGGCAGACTAGTCGGCATCGGATTCGACTTCAAGTTTCTCGGTGGGTGTCTCATCAAACTCGTTGGGCTTGCAAACTGACACAACCCGTTCACCATCCTTCACCTTCATCAGGCTCACACCTTGGGTCATGCGCCCAATGACCTTGATGTCGGCAACGGCCACACGGAGCACCCGGCCGGTGTTGGTGGTGATCATCACATCTTGACCCTCGTTGACCCCCAAGAGAGAAGCAACGGGACCATTGCGCTCAGTCACACGCAACGCGCCAACTCCCTTGGCAGCACGAGAGGTCAGGCGGTATTCTGAAACCGGAGAACGCTTGCCAAAGCCTTTTTCAGACACAACCAACAGCGTTTCATCTTCACTTGGAGCCAAGGCAGCCACGACCTGATCGCCTTCAGCCAATTGAATTCCAGTGACCCCACGAGCGGTTCGACCCATTGACCGAACAGTGGTTTCTTTGAAGCGAATGGCCTTACCACCGGCAGTCACAATAAAGACCTCTTGATCGCCTGTGGTCACAAAAACCGAGACCAAAGAATCGCCTTCATCGAGATTCACAGCCCGCAGACCAGATTGACGGATGTTGGCATAGGCACTGAGCTCTGTTCGTTTCACCACACCTCGGGCGGTGCACATGAACACCTGAGCATTCTCGGGAAACTCACGCAGCGGAAGCATCGTGGTGATCTTCTCGTCTTCTGGCAGAGTCAGAATTTGCGCTATGGACTTCCCTCTCGAGTTTGCGGCGGCCTCTGGCAATTCGTACACCTTAAAGCGGTACACCTTACCCTGATTGGAGAACATCATGAGATGGTCATGGGTGTGGGCCCTGAAAGTGTTTTTCACAACATCATCATCTTTCATGGCCGCACCGGTTTTGCCCATCCCACCCCGATTCTGGGCCCGGAACTCCTCTTCATTCACCCTTTTAATGTAACCACGGGTCGAGAAGGAAACAAAAACATCTGCCGGCGGAACAAGCGAGGCGAGATCCACATCGGAAGCATCGAAAGTGATCTCAGAACGCCGCTCATCGCCAAAGCCCTCTTTCAGCTCCTGGAACTCTTGCTTGGCAATTTCAATGACGCGTTCAGGTCTGGCCAAAATGTCTCTCAAATCAGTGATTTTCAGCTGAATGTCCTCATACTCTTTCACGATCTTGTCGCGCTCCAGAGCCGTCAGGCGTGAAAGGCGCATTTCCAAAATGGCATTGGCTTGAGGTTCTGAAAGATCAAACTTGGAGATCAACTGACCACGCGCCAACTCGGGGCTTTCGGAACCACGAATAACCTTGATGACCTCATCCATGTTGTCGACCGCAACTTTGAGACCTTCCAAGATGTGAAGTCTTTCAAGAGCTCTCTTCAAGCGATAGTTTGTGCGCCGGGTGATGACCTCAAACCGGTGATCGCGAAAATGCTCCAAAGCTTCAATCAAATTGATGAGCTTGGGAATGCCTCTCACAATGCACACCATGTTCACACCGAAGGTGTCCTGCAAACGTGTGCGTTTATAGAGGTGGTTGAGAATCACCTCTCCGTTGGCATCGCGCTTCACGTCAATGACGACCCGCATGCCCTCTTTATTCGACTCGTCGCGAATGTCGGAGATTCCGGTAACCTCTTCCTGCTTCACAAGTTCTGCAATTTTCTCAATGAGGGCAGCCTTGTTCACCTGGTAAGGCAGTTCGGAAATCACAATCCGCTCACGGTTACCAGACTCCTCAACTTCAGCGCGACCGCGCACCACAACGGAACCGCGTCCTGTTTTGTAGGCATCAACGATTCCGCGCGTTCCACAGATCAAACCACCCGTAGGGAAGTCAGGGCCTTTCACAAAACCCATGAGTTCTTCAAGCGTAGCCGTGTCGTGGTCAAGCAAATAGATCAGCGCGTCGAGAATTTCTGACAGGTTGTGGGGTGGAATGTTGGTGGCCATTCCCACCGCAATTCCTGACTGACCATTGACCAAGAGTTGGGGAAAAATTGTTGGCAGAACAAGAGGTTCTCGTTCAGACTCATCATAGTTGGGCCCAAAGTCAACAGTGTCTTCGTCAAGGGATTCCATCAAAGATCCAGAGATCTTCTGCAGCCTCACTTCCGTGTACCGCATGGCCGCAGGGCTATCTCCATCGATGGAGCCAAAATTTCCCTGGCCGTCAATGAGCATGTAGCGCATGGAGAAGTCTTGGGCGAGTCTCACCAATGCATCATAAACAGCTGTGTCACCATGGGGATGGTACTTACCCAGAACATCACCCACAATGCGGGCTGACTTTTTATAGGCTTTGTTGAACACATTGCCCTGTTCATACATGGCGTAAAGCACACGTCGATGAACCGGCTTCATTCCGTCGCGCACATCCGGAAGAGCCCGGCTCACGATCACGCTCATGGCATAATCGAGATATGCGTTCTTCATTTCTTCGTTGATATTGATCGGAGAAATACTGCTATCGTTTGTCATATCCTGAGACATAGGTCGGGGTCATCCTACTCTTTTAGAAGTCGAGGTTTTTCACCTGCAGTGCATTTGTTTCGATAAACTCTTTTCGTGGGGGAACTTCGTCACCCATCAACATCGAAAACAAGTCATCGGCCTCGATGGCGTCTTCAATTTCAACCCGCAAGAGTTTGCGTGCTGAATGCTCCATTGTGGTTTCCCAAAGTTGATCAGCATTCATTTCACCCAGGCCTTTATAGCGCTGAATTGAAGCGCCCTGTCGGCCCGACTTCTGCAACAACTTGTGAAGCTCTATCCATCCTGGAGCTTCGACGGGGTCTTTTTGGCCTGCGGTGTAGCTCAATGGGAAGGAAAACCCTTCCGTTAACTGACGACGCAAGTCACGCAACTCCTTGAAATCGCCCGAGGTGATAGATGCTCGATCGAGTTGAAAACGGAAGGTTTGGCCGTCAACGCGCGCGACCAAAACACCATAAAACACCTGATGCTCGCTATCGAATTGCACGCTGTAGTCCAAAAATCCACGCTCAGCAAAAACGGCCTTCATTTTCTCAAGATAGCCCGTCAGCGCTTCTTCAGAAGAAAAAGTTTCGGCGGTGAGATCATCGGACTCAATCACATGTTGAAGTGCCAGTTCGCCTCGTCGACGCGCCATTATTGAAAAAATCCGACCAAAGCGCTCCACACATTTGCAGAGGTTCTTGACCACAGCAGTGTCTTGAGTGGCGCCACTCGCATCTTTAACAACAGCCTCGCTCAATGCAGTTTCCATCAAAAAGGCTTCCATTTCCGCATCATCTTTCAAATAACGCTCGGATTTGCCTTTTTTGTATTTGTAGAGGGGTGGCTGGGCAATGTAGAGGTAACCTCTTTGGATAATTTCTGGCATTTGGCGATAGAAAAAAGTCAGAAGCAGGGTGCGGATATGAGCACCATCCACGTCTGCGTCGGTCATGACCACAATCTTGTGGTAACGGATTTTTGCAATATCAAAGTCGGTGCGACCAATGCCAGTGCCCAAAGCCTGGACCAAGTTGCGGATCTCTTGGTTGCCCAACATGCGATCTGCAGAGGCCTTCTCCACATTGAGAATTTTCCCGCGCAGTGGCAAAACAGCCTGGGTTTTGCGGTCTCGACCCTGCTTCGCCGAACCGCCCGCAGAGTCTCCCTCCACAATGAAAAGCTCACAAAGAGCCGGGTCTTTTTCCTGGCAATCGGCAATTTTCCCCGGAAGGCCGCTGAAGTCGAGAGCTCCTTTGCGGCGTGTTAGCTCTCGCGCCTTGCGGGCCGCAATGCGAGCACGAGCCGCGTCGGCCACCTTGGCGACAATGACCTTGACGACGTCCGGGTTTTCACCAAAAAACTCCTGCATGCGCGTGTTGAGAGCATTTTCAACAACAGTGCGCACCCGCGAGTTCCCCAGTTTCGTTTTTGTTTGCCCTTCAAATTGCGGATCGGGAATCTTCACATGCAAGACCGCTGTGAGCCCCTCACGAATATCTTCGCTCGAAAGCCCCTCTTTCAGCGCCTGAACACTCTTCTCACCACTAGCCAGCTGATTGACCACCCGAGTGAGCGAAGCACGAAGACCCGTGAGGTGTGTTCCACCTTCTGCGGTGTTGATGTTGTTACAATAAGTGAAGATGGATTCTGTGTAGCCACTGTTCCACTGCAGGGCTACTTCGACCTCAATATCATCGCGGGCTTCGGATATGTGGATACACTTTTCATGAAGAGCTGTTTTGTTTCGATTGAGAAATTCCACAAACGAAACCAGTCCGCCTTCGTATTTGAACTCCGACTGCTTGTCATTGATTTCGTCGATCAAGCGAATGCAAACACCCTTGTTGAGAAAGGCAAGCTCCCGCAAACGGCCAGAGAGCACATCAAAATTGTGTTCTGTGACCTCAAAAATGCTGGGGTCGGGCTTGTAGGTTGTGCGAGTGCCCGTTGAGCTGGACTCTCCAACCTCTTTCACTGGCCCCGTTGGCATTCCCTTGTTGTAAGACTGCTCATAGACCTTGCCTTTTTGTCGGACTTCAACCCGACACTCAGACGACAGAGCATTCACAACAGAGGCACCAACCCCATGAAGACCACCAGAAACTTTGTAAACACTGTTGTTGAACTTGCCACCCGCATGGAGAACCGTCATCACAACCTCGAGTGCCGTGCGACCCTCCGAGTGGATATCTGTGGGAATACCCCGTGCGTTATCGCTCACCGTCACACTGCCATCGAGGTGCAAGGTGATATCAATGGTGTCGCCATGACCGGCCAAGTACTCATCAATGCAGTTGTCGACCAACTC
>JANQPW010000758.1 GCA_028285285.1 Silvanigrellales bacterium | reverse complement strand
GGCGGGACATCCCACTGCAGCTTCAACTGGCCTTTGCCCTGCAGGTCACCCAAAAACTCCAGATTGAGCCGCGATGCATAGGAAAAAATCAGGAGAGGGGGTGTTTGCTCTGGATCTTGAAGAGACGGAAAAAGCACGATGCTGCGCGGGGGAAGGTTTTGAGACTGAAATTGGCTTTTGGAAGAACACCGCTTTTCCGAAAGCTGGGTCTCACAGAAAAAGGAAACGCTTAAAAAACTGGCGCTTTGTTCTGTTGTGCTCGTGGCCAGAGGCCTTTCCAGCTTGGCTCTGTGAAACAACTGCGACGGGCTTGGTAAAAATGACCGCTGGGCTTTGTAATGAGCAAAACACCCGATATCATTGAAGTGCATCGAAAGCTGAGCCAGGACAGTTGAAACGCAGAGGTCGATTTTTGAAGGCGACCAACAGCTCACGTCCAGCGTGTGGGCGGGTGTTTGAGGCTCTGTTGAAAAAGATGCTGACATGGCGTGCACACCTGGAAGGGAGCAAATGAAAACAAAAAAAGAAATTTGTCAGAATTGGCTGCCGCGCTACACAGGTGCCAACATTGATGATCTTGCTGATTACATTTTGCTCACAAACTTTCAATCTTATGTTGATATGTTTGCCAAACGCATGGGGGCTCCCATTGTTGGAAAAGAGAGAGCCATGCCCAACGCAACCTGCAAGGCTTCAAACGTGTCTATCATCAACTATGGAATGGGCTCGGCGAATGCTGCGACAATCATGGATCTGCTCACGGCGCGCAACCCAGAAGCTGTTCTTTTTCTTGGCAAATGTGGAGGGTTGAAAAAGAGCACTGAAATTGGTCACTTCATTTTGCCTATTGCAGCCATTCGCGGGGAAGGAACCTCGCTGGACTACTTTCCCCCTGAAGTTCCCGCACTGCCTTCCTTCAAACTCCATAAATTTGTCTCGCAGCGCATTGTGGAAAGCAACTTGGAGTATCGCACAGGGGTGATCTACACCACTAACCGGAGAGTTTGGGAGCACGACGACAACTTCAAACAGAGACTTTCAGAACTCACCTGCATTGGCATTGATATGGAGACAGCCACCATATTCATTGTTGGTCATTATAATGCCATTGCTCGGGGGGCGCTCCTGCTTGTTTCCGATGTTCCCACAACCCCAGATGGGGTTAAAACCGAAGAATCAGACAAAAAAGTCAATGCTAAATGGACCGAAAAGCACTTGGAAATTGGCATTGAATCGCTGCGCAACCTGGAAGAAAAAGGCGAGACCATCAAACACTTCACCTACTGACTTTTAGCCCGCCGCTCTCACCACTCTTTGCCAGAAACGAATCTTTCCGCTTCGTGCGTTTTGGGGTTGGTGAAAAATTGAGTGGTTTCTGCGTCTTCAACAATTTTCCCGTCGTTGAGAAAGAGGGTTCGATCGGAAACACGGCTGGCCTGAAAGAGGTCGTTGGTGGCCCAAAGCACGGTGCACTGCGGATTGTGTTGGTAGATGATGTGCTCAGCTTGCCGCAACAAGACCGGATCCAGGAAAACGAGCGCTTCATCAAGCAGCAAAAGTCGTGGCTTTCGGATGAGTGCTCGCACGACTGAAAGAAATTGCAAGTAAGGGGGATCAACGGCCGCCGGTTGCAGCTCGGCAAGGCTCAGCAGTGTGCTGCGCAGTTTTGAACTGGGCAGCAAAGATTCCACAATCTGTGCGTATCTCCGCGGTTGTTGCTCCGCTGCAAGGGTTTGGGTGGCTGTGAAGTTCTCGGCTACCGACAGCGGGAGCCAAACAGATCGGTCGCGGAGCAAAACGGTCCGAGACTGGATAGAGGCGATCGCGCTGGGACTCG
>JANQPW010000753.1 GCA_028285285.1 Silvanigrellales bacterium | reverse complement strand
GGCCATCTACATCCATGGCAACAACAACAAGGGTCGCGTTGAAACATTCCCACACGCGAACCTCTGGGCCCCTCAATGGAACGTGATGGTGTTTCGTTGGCATCGCGAAGCCTATGAGCCCAACTCTCTGAGCAGCTCAGCCTGGTTTGATGTTGAAACAGCGAGCGAGCGCCTGATCGCTGACATCTCCAAACTCAAGAACACCATGGGTCTGGGATACAAAAAAGAGATCCGACTCATTGCTCATGGAATTGGCTCCGCCCTTGCCATCAATGCCGCCGAAGCCAGCTTGGGTCTCAGCCTGGGAGAACCCGCGCGTCTCGACTTGCTCGATCCCGTTATGTTCCAAAACGACTTCCGCGAGCTCAAAGGAAAGAACAAATTGGTTGGTCACGCCAAAAAGTTGGCCGGCGTGAGAATGATGGGTGTGAAGGTGATTTCCTTCACCACAACAATCAGTCGTTTCTTTATTCGAGACCAAAGGCTGCTTGTGAACACCCAAGAAATTTCATCAAGCTGGGCGGGTCAAAGCCGGCTTGAGCATCCTGAGATGATCAAGGACTACTATTTCGAGTCGATCACACAAAGCCTTCCCCAGCTGCGAAAGCCTGGAACCCCCACAGAACGAAAGGCAGCCAACCTTCCCGGCGGTTTCAGTGCTGCCTTCCCTTCAGACAAAATCCCCAATCGGGTTCTTTTGAAGCAGGTCGGGGGAAATGACACGGTGATCGTCACAGACGACGTCTACGAAGAAGACGTTCCACAGGGTTACTGTTCCGAACTCCTGGGTGGCCCCTTGGTCAAAACCTGCCTTTAAGCCTCTCGGGAAAAAACCTTCGGACACGTCCGAACCACGTAAAACCTTCTCCGGCCCCAATTGAGCTCCGGGGCCATGGTCGCGGCCTGAAAAACCTGATCAAAAGCCTCATGAGGAGTGTTGGGAAACAGTTTTTTCACCCAGGAGCGCACTTCCAGCCGGTCTCGAGCCGGAAAGAAACCGGGGTTGAGCAAGACGGTTTGAGTGACCTCAGCAACCGCCTCTGCCAGTTCATTGTGCCGGTGCAGCTCTTCACGCGTGTCCAAGTTCGACCTCCCTCATGAGACTCATGCACTAGGCAGCAAAAACACTCTCTGGCAAGCTTTTTCAAAACATTTGCGAAGATGTCTCACTCCACCCAATCTCCTTCCCAGGGAAAAACGATGGTTTCCTGGTGTTGGAGCTCTCGGGCAAGTTCAACGATGTCCAGCTGCGCCTGTGACTTCTCTGACACCCGAAGCGGTGCTGCGTGCTCGAGATCTTCCTTGATCTGGAGCCGACGGCTGCTGGGGAGCGACTCCAGAAAGGCTTTTTGCAAGGTCTCTTTTTCTTTCAGAAGAGCTGCGGTGAGTGTGGAATCGCTCACACGGCTGAGCAATATACTGAGATCTTTACGGGAAAGCCCCGCCAGCTGCTCCAGACTCAACAGAGATTTTTCCAGTTCAGCCGCCAAGCCAGGA
>JANQPW010000722.1 GCA_028285285.1 Silvanigrellales bacterium | reverse complement strand
CGGCGGTGCCCCCCAGCTTTGAAGTGTTCTGCACCGACAGCGCAGGTCGGCCCATGGGAATTTGTGATCTCAGAATGGGAAAACCCCCTCATTGTGGCGTGCAGTTTCACCCAGAAAGCTTTATGAGTGGCACGAGTGGTGTCACATTAGCGCTCAATTGGCTGCGTCTGGCTCTCCGCTATGTGATCGACCAGCCTAAAAAAGCGACACCTCGGCCCAATCCAATGGGTTGAACACATTCAGGGGAAGCTCACATGAACACACAACACCCAACAGCGTCTACCGATCCGAAAGACGATGAGCTTGTGCAAAAGTTGGTCAGAGGAATTCTCGTCGACGAACCCTCAGAGGAGTTTCTCGCAAAGAGTCTCGACAACCTCACTCCATCCATTGTGGCCGGGGTGGTGCGCACGCTCCGAAACGAAGCCAACCCCCCGCCCGGATTTGAACCCGTGCGCACTCAGGTGGTGAAAGCAGGAGAGCTGTTTGAGGTCTGTGGAACCGGGGGAACACGCTCTCACCGCCTCAACACGTCAACTCTCACAGCCCTTTTTGCCGCGGCCGCAGGCTTGAGGGTGGCCAAGCACGGTGGGCGATCGGCTTCTGGAAAAAAGGGCTCCCTCGACCTTTTGGAACACCTGGGATTTGATCTCCAGGTTCTCTTTAATGGGGCTTCCGAATCTCTGCGCTTTTTGGGCATCTCTTACATTGGTGCAGCCTTCACCTATGCACCTTTTGGCCGCTATGGCCCCACCCGCAAGGCTTTTGGAAAGCCCTCTCTGTTCAATCTGTTGGGGCCCCTCCTGAGCCCTGCTCGACCCACCCAGCGGCTCCTGGGCTGCTTCAATGCCGAAGTCTTCGAGCTCATGGCCGGAACCTTGACCGCTTTGAAAGAAGACGGCGTGGTGCTTTTTGGGGAAGACTCCCAAGGAGTGATTGACGAGGTTCACCCCCGGGGCCAAACTCAACTGGCCGTGGTGCAAAAGGGAACACGCCGCGACCTCTCGTTGGACCCGCTTTTTCCAGAGGAAAAAGATCGCTCAAAACTCTTTGCAGACGGCCTCAGCGCAGCACAGAAGTTTCTAACTGGCGATGGGAGTGACACAGCTTTGCTGGCACAAGAGTTTGTTTTTGCAAACCTCAGTC
>JANQPW010000708.1 GCA_028285285.1 Silvanigrellales bacterium | reverse complement strand
AAGTTGTGCTGCGAACCACGAGCTTCTTTTCCCCAGAGGAACAGGTCCAGTGGGGAGATTTTTTACTCTGTGTGGAAGGTTTTCTCAATGCAATCCTTTGCCGTCAGGTTGGCGCGGGCTGTCCGCAGATCTGTTGGGGCTCTGCGGTCTCCTATTTCGCACAGGAGGGGAAGTCGCATTCCGGAGTGAACTGCCAAATCAACGTTCTGTCTGATGGCATTGTGATCAACTGGGTTGGCGCAATGCCAAAACGGAGACGCTTTGAAAATTCTGACGGTCTCTTGAAGGTGACAAGACCATTTCGAGTCACCTCGCTTGCGGCTTCAGGTCGCACGGTTTCCGCAGGTCTTTTGCAATTCATCTGCAAGGCCTTCCCAGATCCTGCTCCCACAAGTGCCCCACATAAGTTTTCAGAGTGGCTTGAGCTCCTCCGATATTTGCAGCAGGAGGTGTGTCTTGCCACGGAAGAGTGGGAGTTTCGAAACTCGGTGCTGGCCGTAACATTTACACAAGCTCGCGAACAGATCTTGCGTCAACCGGCCGGTGAAAGTGCCTCCGAGGCGCACTCTATTCTTGCCCATGTGGCTCAGAGTCGAGATGAGTTAGCTTTCTGGTTTTGCTGGTCTCTCACTGAGATTCAGGAGGTGCTTGCAAACGCACACGAATATCTCTCTGAAGAAAAGGGAATGGGGCCAGGTGTCGCATGGGCTGCTGGGCAGTTGGAAGATCTGAAAGCAGAGTGGGAGGCGGCGCAGCTTGCCTGTTTGGCCGCTGTCCAAAAACTTTTTCTCCCGGCGAGTGTGTCCCGGCATAATTACCACCCTGAGGTGTTGTCATGTGCACATGATTGGGCCGTGGCAAGAGGGCGCTGCGCTCCTGACGATTTCTCAGCCCAGCTGTGTCAATTGGCATTTCTTCCGAGCGAAACGGAGTCTGGTTTCTTTACCCGAGCCAAGAGCCTCTTATCTTCTATCCATTCCCAGTCTTCCCTAGATTGGTTCCTTTCGTTTGATCCGTCGGCCGCGCTCAAAGCATTTTGTTGGGCGCGCAGTCGTGCTGAACACGCTGTTGTGTCACTCCTTCTGGCTGAGCTGCTCGCTGTGAAGATGCGTTCTAGCGATGGCTTTGATGCCTATTGGTCGAGTGTTTTGGTTGGAACCTTACAAATGCCAGAAACTTTCCCCCTGATTCGAGAGCAATGGGCCGACAGACGTTCTGTTGAAAAGCCTCTTTGCAGCAATGATTTTTTTCAGCTGTTTGAAAAAACCGAACAACTTTTGTGTGAGAGCTCACCAGAAGCGGAAGATCTTCGCAAGTTGTGGCGGGAATTTGGACAGAGCTTTGTGCTGAAGGAGGGTGAATGAGTTGGGACAATGAAGCACTTGATGAAAAAGAAAGCCTCCTCACACGAAAGCGGCGTCGCTTTGCCATGGCCGATATAAAGTTGCTGCGGCTTGCCTTGATTGCGAAAGAAACAGGGCCTTGTCAGGGTTTGAGTGTGGAATGGATTCCCGCTCAGCCGAGCGAAAACCTCTCTCCTTTTGCAGCTGCGGGTCACCTAAACATCGCAGCCTGGAGCCTTCGTTCCGAGGTGAAAAGGCGCTATCGCAAACTGCAGTTGCGTTACCCTCCCGAGCAATTTTCTGAGAAACACCTCGATTGGCGCCCCTCTGCCGATCTGTTGGCGTCTCCCGTAGCGAGGCTCAATTGGTATTGGCAAAGTGGGTTGGTGCCTGGAGACGAGATGGCCAACGGTTGTGAAGGAGAGCTCCTGTCTTCTCGCACGGATGCATGGGCATCGGCAGTTCAGGGTCTGCAACACTACACTTCTCGAGAAGACTGAAGAGCATCAGTGCGACTCCAAGTTGTGACACCTCAAGTGCGTTTATGAGCGTCTTC
>JANQPW010000689.1 GCA_028285285.1 Silvanigrellales bacterium | reverse complement strand
CTTTTCGGCTTTGGGCAAACGCCTCAATGCTCAACTGATGGAGCGCACCGACGACCGGCTCAGTTTGCTCACCGAGTGGATCCAGGGCATGCGGCTGTCGCGCTATTTCGGCTGGACTTCCGATTTCGTGACACGACTCTTTCGTATGGGGCGTCGTGAGTTTCGAAAAGACTGTCAGTTGCACGTGACCTATTCGGTGGCATTTGGACTTTCGACCGGCTGGTGGATGTTGGTGGCACTGGGAGTTGTCATTGGTCTGTATTTAGGATGGGGCCCAGACAGCTTTGCCACCAGTGATGTTTTTGCGGCCATCTGGTTGGGAGGGCTTTTGGGTCAGCAGCTCACTCCCCTTCCTTGGATGATCTCCGAAAGGGCTCTGGCGCGGGTTTCGTCGAAGCGTTTGGATGAGCTCTTTGTGCGCACCACCATGGAAGAGCAGCTCCCAGTTTTCCCAGATGCGTTGAAGCCATCGCAACCGGGCTGTTTCTCCTGGAAAGGCAAAGAATGGGCGTTGAGCGATGTGCTGCAGCTGGGTTATCACGTCCACTCCATTTCTCTCAGTTTTGGTGGTCAAAAACCTGTTCTCAAGGTGGAGCATCTCACCATTCAACCAGGTGAGTCTTGGGTGATTTTGGGCGAGGTGGGTGCCGGAAAAACCCTGCTGGAAAATGTGCTTTTAGGGGAGTTGCCACCAGATGAGTGTCGGTCGGAAAATGCCAACCGGGGGCTGAGGGAACAAGCCCTTCAAATTGAGGTTGTGATGCGCAGCGGGGAGCACCTGAGGCTCCCCCTTTATTCCGAACCAGGTTTGGCGATTTTGCGTGCGCATGGAGCCTTTGTGCCACAGAGCAGCGTGGTGCTTTCAGCAACAGTGCGGGAGAATATCCCCCTGGTGTTTTCAGATGAGGGTGTTCGAACAGAAACCCACGACGCGGCCATAGTGGAGTCTTTGGCGCAGGCGAGTCTGGATGCCGATGTGAGGAGCTTCCCGCTGGGGCTTTCCACACGCATTGGTGAACAGGGCATCAACCTTTCCGGGGGGCAAAAACAGCGTTTGTCCATTGCTCGTGCTCAGTTTTCTCAGTCGAAGGTGGTGATGCTCGATGATCCGCTCAGCGCCGTTGATCGCGACACAGAAACAGAACTCGTGCAACAGCTCTTGCCCTCGGAAAAGAGAGGTCTCCAGACATGGATTGTGGCCTCACACCGTTTGAGCCATCTGGAAGAGTTCGACCAAGTGCTTCTTCTCGATCGGGGTCGGGCGTTGTGCAGTGGGCCCGTCGCTGAACTTCTCAAGAGGGGATCAGTGCTCGATCGCTGGCTCAAGAGTCATGCCCGAGAGGGTGAACCATGACTCAAAACAGTTCCACAACAGCATCGGTGGTGCAAGACGAAACACGTGGGCGGGGAAAGCTCGGAGCTGGCTTTCTGGCCCGTTACCTCAGCCGCATGCAGGGCATTGGTTATTGGATCCCCCTTTTGATTGGCTTCACCCTTGTGGAGGCCTCCCTTTCGGGCTTGTTCCGTTGGATGATCGCTCTTTGGTCAGAGGGTTGTGCACAGCAGGGGTGCTTCGGCATTGAGGCTCTGCTTCCGGAGCGCGGTGCCCAAGGTTTGGTGTTTCTCTGCGGCTTCGTGGTGTTTGGTCTGCTTGTTCGGGCTTTGTCGTGGAGCCTTTCTCTGGTTTTTCTCACCCGCGGTGCGCGCATCATGCACGAGAACGCTGTTGTGGCCCTCGGAGGGGCACCGGTCACCTACTT
>JANQPW010000685.1 GCA_028285285.1 Silvanigrellales bacterium | reverse complement strand
AGCTGGGGCCTTCGGCAGCATCACGACCAAAAATCCGGAGAGCAAGGGAAGAGATCTTTCCAGCCACAAGAGGTGCCGCAAAGGGACCACCCACACCGGTTGCCAGAGCTGAGGTGAGTCCCACTGTGGCGATCTGCAACACTCCGTTCCAAAGGTTTGCGGAACGCTGTTCGACAACGGTACCCTTCTCGCAAAGCTCCCTGTTGAGGATGAGAACCTCGGCATTGTATTTGAGCTTGGTGAGGCTGCCCGCGAGCTTTGCCCGCGCGGTGTGGAGATCACGCGCTGCGCTTTGGATCACGTCTTTGAGCCCTTCTTCCACAGTGAAGATCTCGGAGGAGTCGACGCGGTAGCTGCAAGAAGACTCGCTCGCTGCGTCCACATAGTCAGGCGCAAAGCAGGGGTTGATGGCGTAGTAGTGCTCGCCTGCGCCAGCGGAAATGTCGTGGAAGGTGTTGAGGCTATGTGCCAGGCTCACGATCCGACAATTTATGGGGTCACCCATTGCTTCTTGCCAAGCCCACTTTTTTTGCTCCAAAACGCTCGCTTCTGCAGAGGTCCTCACACTGCTCAGGGTTCTGCCATCGGGGAGCTGCATGACGTGGTCAGCCTTGCAGCGGATGATCTGCAAAAAGTCGGCATTGCCCAATTGGGTGTGGAGAGTGGGAATATCAAACCCGTGGTCAACATCCGCCTCCATTTCCACTCGGTCAATGAGGGCGTTGGCCATTGCGGCATCTTTTTTCGGGGGCTCCAACAACTGAAACACAGCCGGTCCATCTTCTGGATCGGTGAGCAGCTCCTCGGCAGCTTCTGGTGTGCTCTGCGTGTCTTCTGGAAGCGAATCAGCTGTGCTCAATGTCTCGGTGTCTTGGTTGGTGACTTTTTCAGGAGTGTCGCGCTTAACGATCACAGGTGCGCTTGAGCCACACCCCCAGAGAGTTGACACGTGAAGGAACGAAAGGATCATTGCCAGTTTGCGTGGTGATGGGGTCATGGTTGGTTTCCTCCCAGATCGTCCCCAGAGAGAGAACTGATCTGTGTCTTCGCAGCTTCAATGTTTTTCAGGAGCATTTGCGACTCTTTTGCAAGACCTTCAGCTTGGTAGCATGAGAGCTGAGCTTCTTTCTCAGTCACAAACAGATCTTGCAGAATAGCTCCTAGGGGTCGGCTATCGGCAACCAGGTCTGCCTTTTTACCCCAGAGCGACTGTGCCGCCTCCATTGTGGTGGAATAGTCATTGATGATCAGCTGCCCCCCAATTTGGGCACCCACACCAAGAATTTTCGCCAAGAGGCGTTTTCGTTTCTCTGAAAGTGCTCGCAGTTTGTTCTCACGTTCACATCGGACAATGGCAGCGGCAAAGTCGTGGGTGAGTTTGGCAATTTGCAACGACTCTTCCTCTATTTGTCGTTCCAATCGTGCCACTTCCCCTAAGATGTACTCGTTCCAACTGGTCATCAGGTTTTCATAAGAGGCAAGAACCGTACTTTGACTCACAACCTCACTGCACAGTGGGGTTTGGTTTGTGTCGAAGGCACACGCCCTCACGAGGTAGCGATGACTTCCGTTTGGTGCTGCGCTGTCGTGAAAAACTGTGCGTGTGAGGGCTTTTGAAAGAACCACGCAGTCATCATTGGCCAGTGCGTTCATCCAAAATTTGTTTTCGAGGTGCTTCTGCACTTCGTCTTGCAGGTTCACCGTGGTGAGTTCGACGTTTTCAAGGGTGTCAAAAATGCCCTGGATTTGAGAGTTCGCATCACAGCGGAGGAGCTGATAGTAGTCGGCCTTTTCAACCGCAAAAAAAGAAACCACAGGGAGCGAAGTCAGAACCTTTTCTTCAATGCCCACACGCAGCCCGTCCACTTTAAAGGCGGCAGACTGCACTTCGGACTCTTCCACTCCAGCCGCAGCGGCTAATATTTGGTCATGGAGGGCAAGAACTTGGTCTGATCCCGCAACCGGTTGGCCCTCTTCTCTCTCGGGGCTGTTTCCGCTCTGATCGGAATTCGATGGTGTGGTTTCGCGCGCGCCAACCGGAGCTGTTTCTTCTTGTGGGGCCACTAAATCGGGTGGTCTTGGTGGCTCGCTTGAACACCCGGCTAAAAGGGTTCCCCAGCCGAGCGAGCAGCACAGCAAAGAGGCTGCATGTGTGTTTGAGCTCTTTTTCATTTGGCCTCCTCTACTTGCAGCTGTCTGAAGTCATGAATTGGATGTATTCCGTGCTTTTCGAGAGTTGGGTTTCCTGCCAGGTGTCTTGATTGTCAGCAAACTGAAAATCAAGTCCGGTAAATCGCAGGAAGACCTCTCCATTCACCTTCACTGTGACCTCGTCGAGGGCATAGCGGTGAGATTCTCGGTTTTGCCATTCGCACTTTTTCCCTGGGCCCCATTTGGTCCAACCAAAGATGCTCCAGCAGTTGAGATCGGCTTTCTGTCCCTTTCCTCCTTTTTTAACCCGGAGGTACTGGAGGTCCGCCACTTTGAAAGCGCCGAAGTCTTCTGAAGCGATGTACCCGTCTTGGGTGAAGATGGGGTTTTCAACTTCGTTGGAATTCACAAGATTGATCTCTTTGCTCAAGCCAATAGAGATGCGCTCGGGGTTACCCTCAGTGCTTCGTTCTTCTTCGGTGAAAGCTCTGTCCCAGTCGGAGTCGGCGAGGTGTGTTCCCTTTAAAAACACCTCGAGGTTTGCGACCGATTCCTGAGATCGGCAGCCCTGTCGGTATTCAGTCAGGAGCTTGCGTCGCAGTTTGCCGTTGCGGTCGTACTCGCGGTCGAGATCAGCCTGAATCTCAACAATCTTCGCTTCTTTTCGCTGAATGAGGTCGTTTAGTTGTTCCAGCCGCAGGAGATCGGCTTCGTCTTGTTCGGAAAGAGATTCCATTTCTGTGGGCATATCGGCAGCGCTTCCTTCAGCCCAGCCCCGTTGGGGCGCCAAAAGCCCCGCCGCGATGCCCGCCAGTGCTGTGAGCTGTGTGGTGACTCTTGTCGAGAATTTTCTTTTCTGGATGGGCATCATTGACCTCCTGAAAACGACGCAAAGTCGTTTGGTGCTGCACGACCACGAATGGTGTTGGAAATCTCACTGAGGTCATCTTGGGTGACTTGGCAGGCCTCCATGCGGAGCAGCTCTGTGAGAGGAATTGTGTTGATGCGGGCACGGGTGGCACCAGGCTCCCACGCAATGAGGTGCTCCTTTGACAGAATTTCGCCTCTATCGGTGCCGAGGGAGAAGTCTACTGTTTCGTAGTTCGGAAGGGCCCCTGAGACCGAAACCAACTCGAGATCGGCAACCTGGTAAAGATGAGGGGGCACATTGGTCTGCGTTCCTTGACTCCATTCGAGAGGAACAAAAAGCCCTGTGCCAAACTCACTGGAGAAGAAGCCTCCGTTGGCAACGAGGTAGAACCTCTGTTCAGAAGAAGAAATGTTGGTGTTGACCGTGACCACTATTTTGCCAAGATCACCACTTTTGAGTCCGTTCTGTACGCAACTTGTTTCGTCTGCCTCCCACTCCGGAATGAGGGAAATCAAGCCGGGGCATGTGTTTTTTTGTTCTAAGAAGGTGTAGCAAAACTCTTGGTTGATTTCGCTGATGAGTTGCAGCTGGCTCTCTTTTTCTTTGAGCTCGGCCTCAACCTCGTTAAGTTGAGTTTGTGCTGACTCGAGCTTTTCTGTGAGGGAAAATCCAGAAGATGTGGCTTCCCCCTCTGCAGGAATTTGTTCTTGCTCCTGTGGCTCAACGAGCTCCTTTTCGGGGGGAGTTTCACTCACACGGGAGTCTCCCGTGTTTTTCTCGGCGGGTCTCTCTGTTGTGTCTGCGGTCTCTGCCTTGGGGGCAATTTCCCCCACTGGGCGCACGGGTGCTGCGCCTGAGCAGCCAGCAACAAACACAGCCGCCGCAAGAGATGTCGTGAAAACAAGGTGTTTTTTCATTGCAGGATCCCAAATCAAGGTTTGCTTGAATTTTGGGCCGGGTCATTCCACTATAATTCCGGCACACAAAAGCATTCGTCACAATCTGACGAAATTTGACACTATTCTAAAAATTCCTGAAAAATCAGGTATTCAGAAAGGTATAGATGAACCCCGAACGGCAACTGAGAAATTCCGGCTTTGGGCTGCGCGTGGGCCTTGTGGCCCTGGCCTTCGGGGTCACAGCTTGCGTGAAAACATGTGTGGGAATTGGCGAATTGGGCTCAAAAGAAAGGCCTTTTGTGGTGTCTATAGATGGCTGGCCTTATAAAGTTGACAGTGCACGAGACTTTTCTGTGATTCAGGAATGTGTGGAGCGCAGAGCTGGCTTTCGGGTTGTTTTTGAAATTTACGCCGATTCCCGTTCGGTGGTCTCAGCCCTTTCCGACAAAAGGTCGCACCTGGGCGTTATGGAGGCCACGGCTTTTGCGAGTGTAGATGTGGAAAGGGGCCTCGCTCCCCTTTATTTTCCAGGGGAACGTGAAAATTTTTCTGAACGGAGTGTGCTGGTTGCCGCAACGTCAGGAGCCCTGACTCAGAGCCTGAAAACGGGGATTCATCTGGGGCAGAGCTATCTCTCTCCGGCGCTGATGAAGGCTCATGATGGCGTGGTGGCTTATCATTCGCAAGAAAGCACAGTTGGATTTTTGGTGCCGCGCCATCTCCTGCTCGAGTCCGGTATTTTGCCGAGCGAAGCTCTTTTTACGGGCGATTGGCGCATCTCGGAAGACTTGGTGCGTCAGAAAAAAGTGGACTTGGCTGTGCTGAGCGAGTCTCATATTCAGAAACAATGGGGAGCTGCAGAAGTCACCATTGGGATGGAAAAAAATGGTCTGACCGTTGTGTCCTTGTCTCGGCCTTTTCCCAAAAGGGTGATCGTGGCCGAACAGGGCACCTCCGCACAAGTGGTGGAGGGGGTTTTGAACGGTGTGAAGAATTGTGCGGCTACGGGTGCCCGAGACGCGATTGGACGGAGCTTTTCCGGAGTTGTGTTTGAAACTGCCTCGCATGAGAACTTCGCATTTCTGCGGGGAATCGTCGATTTTCAGAGAACTTTTGTGCGAGTTTTGCCGCAGAGGTCTGTCTCGGATGGGGGTGGATCGGAGCTGGAAGCGACCGAGTGAAGCGGATTCGCCTTCTTTTTTCGAGGAATCTGTCGATAGCCTTCCTTGGTGTTACCAGAGGAGTTTCATGCCCCAGGTCAGTCGGTGCGGTCTCGTAAACACAACTTTACTCTTGGTGCCTTTGTTTTTTGCCTTGGTAGCCTGTGGTCAAGATGGGGACACTGCTGGTGATGCCGTTTCTGGAGCGGCAAAATCTCTTTCAAACGCGTTCTTAGGGAAGAAGGAGTGTGACACGGACTCGTCGTTTGACTGCAACTGCGTGGTTCTGAACTCTCCTGAACATCAAAAGCGCACGAAAGTTACCGTTCTCAAGTGCCCCGGAGACGAAAACTACGAGGCGGCGCAAGGACATGAGTATTGTTTGAACAGGGACCCTGCCACGGGAGAATTGGTTGAACGTCTCTCCGTCGACGGCTGTCCGTGGGTGAAAAGTGAAGAAGAAGCTGCTGAGCTCAGAGTCTCTGAGTGAGTCACTCTTCGCTAGATTGATCGAGTGGAATATCGGCCGCATCGCCTTCATTTTCGGCCTCTGCTGAGCTTTCCTCCGTTTCAAGCATTTCAAAGCCTTCTTCTTCAACATATTCCTCCGCTTCGGGGAGAGGTGTGTGGAGAGGAACAGGCCGAATTTCACGACTTGTTTCTTTGAAGATCGCCAAAGCAAAAACGATCACTGCGGTCAGCAGTGCAATAAAGAGCACAATTTTCCCAACGTTGGGGCCTGTTTTTTCTTCAGACATAATTTTCCTCTGGAAATTTTTTCATGGGAAGAGTTTAGCAGCCTCAACGCATGCCTCCAAAGTTATGCTCACGATGGTGAGAGGTGCGTCAGGGAAATCTCTCTCTTTGGTTTGAGGAGGCTCGTGCTTGACCATTCACAAGGGTGACGTTCTGTTCACACGCACAGGTCGACCCACGCTGATCACATCTCGGAATCCAAAGACGGGCGAGGTTTCAACAAACGAAGATCTGAAAACCATTGCCGAAAAGACTCGGTTTGGCATTAAGAATGGTTTGAACCCCGACCAGAGAAAAAGTTTTGAAAGTGCGCGAACGGAAGTTGTGAGCAATGACAAGAAACAGGAGATTCTCAAGCTCAGAGAGCGAATCGGGCAGCTCAAGCAAGAGAATGGAGACAAGAAAGTGGTGCAATATCTAGAGAATGAACTGCAGCACCTGATCATTCGGGAAGACTATGTGCCGAGTGACTATATGGTCGATGAAAGAACACTGGTTAAATAACGTAATGGCTCTTTAGAAGAACGACGAACGGAGGGAAGAATGGCAACACAAATCAGCGCACAGGCTCGAGCCGCTGCGGCCCAAATTGGTGACTATGTCACAAAGTCAGGAATCTACACAAACCCTGGTGTTATCGTGGAAAAGAAAGAAGATGGCACTGTAGTGGTTGACACCGACAAAGAGGCGATCGACAAGTACCACCGCTATGCAAACACCACAGGTTTGAGCCCCGAAGAAAAAGACAAATTCAACGCCATCATGGATCAGATCTCTACAAATGAGGCGAGCACGGATCGCCTGGCTATGATTGATCAAAAAATCTCTGAGCTGAGACAAGATCCCAACTCTAGCAAGTTGATCATGCAGGCATTGCGCAACCAGCAGGCCATTCTCATTCGCAAGTCGGGTGAGCTCCCCAGAATGTACACAGAACAGGCTGTTAAGGTTGTGTGATGTCAGTGCCCATGTGAACGAACTTTCCGAGGTCTTCGTCGACAAATCCCGCGATAAGGTTCACGAAGTGAGGATTGCCGAAGTGGAGTCCAAGCTTCAGATCGTCGTACAAAACTCTCCAAATGTTGGCGAAGGCCCA
>JANQPW010000366.1 GCA_028285285.1 Silvanigrellales bacterium | reverse complement strand
TCGTCTGCGACGGACGGATTTGCGCGACCAAAGTCATCTTCCCCGGCCGATTGAATCACGGAAATGTTGTTTTCTTCCGCCATCACGGTTCCCTCTTTTGAGCCACTTCTATTTCCGGGTGTTTCTTCCGCAAACTCGGCACCACTTTCTACAGCTTCGTCGACGGGGTCATTTGGGTTTGCACCGGTGTTGTCGTTGAAACTTCCCATTGTTTCAATCCTCCTATAAAGCCGAGTTGACCTGTGGGGGAGGAATCGGCGGTGGAAGAAAAAAAGTGAGGTGATTGTTTCGTTTTAGGGTGAAGTTGTGGTGAGCTCATATCGAGCCATGATTGTGTTGTTGTGAACTTCGCAAGAGACTAAGGCTAAATTTTTGAAGTCATCAAATGCTTCTTTTCCAAACAGAGACTGTGTGTGGGGACCACCTACGAGTGATGGGCAAATGCTGAAGCAGACTTCGTCGATGAGTTGCAGCCGAAGGAAACGCCGAAAGAGTGTGGGACCTCCGAGGAAAGCAAGACGACTCACACCCTCTTCCCCCAGTCTGCAAAGGAATTCCCGCTCAGTCACCAGGTGCGACCTTTGGCCGAATGTGATTGCATGCGTGGGAACTCCCTTTTGCTTCCAGACACCCAACTGATTGACTTCAGAGCGGTTCTTTGGAGAAACGGCAATGTGCCAAGCAATCTGTTTTTTCTGGGTTGTGCGAAGGGCGCCACGCTCGTTTCGCATGGTTTGAAAGGAGGTCAGAACGGCATCACATTGGTCTAATTCGTTGATGAGAAAGGAGCGATCGTCGTTATTGGTGAGGCCGATCTCAAACCTCTGTGAATTTCTTTCATTTGCTGAGCTCACAACACAGCCCGTGACACTCTGCGAATAGTAGGCGATCACTCGTGGTTTTTTGTCATTCAACGAGCGAAGCTCCCAATTCTCGGGCGCGTTGAACAATGGGGTCGTCTGCAAGGGCAGTGAGCACCTCTACGCCATCGCCTCGAAGAGTGAAGGTGTGTTCAAACTGGGCACTGGCCTTCCCATCTATTGTGAGGGCCGTCCAGCCATCAGAGAGCATTTTGTGTCTCCAACTGCCTGCGTTGATCATGGGTTCGACCGTGAAGCACATGCCACGCATAAGCTTTGCCCCTGTGCGAGGGGCTCCAAAGTGCGCAATAGGTGGATCAAGGTGGAAAGACTTTCCTATGCCATGCCCAACAAAGTCACGCACCACGGAGCAATCTTGGGCTTCTGCATAGGTTTGGATCGCATGACCAATGTCTCCTACCCGACATCCGTGATGCAACACGCAAATAGCCCTAGCCAAAGATTCTTCGGCAACGGTAGTTACTTTGCGGCGCTCTTCTGAAATGGATTCATTTGGACCCACAAAAAAGGTGCGTGATGTGTCTCCAAAATAGCCGTTAAGAGTAACAGTTACATCAATATTGATGATGTCACCTTCTTGAAGGACTTGTTTCTCGGAGGGAATGCCGTGGCAGATCACATCATTCACACTTGTGCACACCGACTTCGGGAAGCCCCGATAGTTCAGGGGGCTTGGGTAAGCACCACGCTCTGTGATGTAGGCATGGACCTGGTCGTTGATAGCCGCTGTTGTGACACCTGGCTTCACAAGCCCTCCAGCGAAGCGGAGAGTTTCTCCGGCAAGCCGGCCGGCATCCCTCATTTTGTCTATATCGTGAGTCGACATCAGCTTGGCCATTGCGAAGTCCTTTGTGTGTTGGTGATCACTTAAGAAGTTGCTCCAAAAGAGTCGACACAAGCCTGTAGTTTTTCCACAGAGTCAGTGCCCATTGCTCTGTGTTCGGCCGGTAGGGTCTTCTTCACGAGCCCTTGCAGCACGCTGCCGGGCCCAATTTCGACAAAGGTGACCGAGTCTTGAGCCGTGGCTTCGACCATATTGAAGAGGCTCTGGGACCACCTCACTCTGCCTGTGACCTGATCCACCAGGAGCTGCTTATGGTAGTCTGAGCTCGAATAGATCTGTGCATCGATATTCGCACAGATGCGCCCTTCCCAGCGGTTTTTCTCTTGGCAGAGCTCCACTTCCTGAAGAGCTGTTCGCATGGCATCGGCTGCGGGCTGCATGAGGCGAGAGTGAAAGGGTGCGCTCACGGGCAGGGGGATAGCCCTGCCAAGTTTTTCGGTTTTGACTTGCTCACAGAGTGATTTCACGGCTGCTGCATGACCACTCACCACCACTTGAGAGGGGCTGTTTTCATTCGCAATGGCGACTTGGTCGTTTGCAGATGAGTGGGAAGAGCAGAGAGAATCGACCTTTTGAGGATCAACACCCACAATGGCAGCCATGGCGCCTTCGCCCACGGGAACGGCTTTCTGCATGGCTTCGCCCCGGAGCCGAACAAGACGGAGGGCTTCTCCAAATTTCAAAACTCCGCAGGCTACAAGCGCTGAGTATTCGCCCAGAGAATGTCCTGCAAAGCTTGCACCTTGGCTCAGGCTGGTTTTGCTTTCGAGGCAGCGCAGCAAAGCCACTGAGCAGCAGAGAAGAGCGGGTTGGGTGTAGGCAGTGAGGTTGAGCTGGTTCTCCGGATCTTCAAAGCAAAGGCGCTCCATGGAGTAGCCCAAACAGTCTGAGGCCTCAGCGAAGGTTTGGCGCACTGTTGTTTCAGCTTCATAAACGTCTTTCAACATGCCTTTTTTTTGGCTGCCTTGTCCTGGAAATACATAGACAACTGCGCTCATGGGTTCCCCTTTCTCAATCTGACCCAAACAGATGTTTTTAGCTCTGACGGGAATGAAAAACAAGAGCTGAGATCTTGGGTTCAGCCCGCTGCTGTGTTGCACGGGATCTCCCTTTCCACTAAGACTCAATATGAGATTGGCAACAACTCACCTGTTCAAGGAGATCACAGTGACAGATGTTATCAAAGTCCGCTTACCCGACAACTCCTTCCGTGAGTTGCCCCAGGGGGCCACGGTGCGTGACTTGGCGTTGAACATTGGTCCTGGCCTGGCCAAAGTGGCGCTTGCCGGCAAGATCAACGGCAGCTTCGCCGATCTGTCAGATGCTTTGGGCGACGGTGATGCGGTTGAAATCATCACAACCAAGTCAGCCGATGCGGGCGAAATTGTGCGTCATTCCACAGCCCACCTTATGGCTATGGCCATCCAAAAGCTTTTTCCGGGCACGCAGATCACCATAGGCCCCGTGGTGGGGGAGCAGTTCTATTATGATGTGCTGCCTCCTGAAGAAAGAAAGATTGGCTCGCACGACTTTGAGGCTATCGAATCAGAGATGAAGGCGCTGGCCAAGCAGGCTCTGCCTGTGACAAAGCGCACGGTTTCGCGAGAAGAAGCTGTGGAGCATTTTCTTTCTATTGGTGAAACCTTCAAGGCTGAGATCGTGCGGGACATCCCTGAGGGAGAGCCCATTAAAATTTACAACATTGGAGACTCTTGGGGTGATCTCTGTCGTGGGCCGCACGTGCCAGATACGGGTTTTTTAAAGAACTTCAAGTTGATGTCTCTAGCTGGCGCCTATTGGCGTGCCGATAAGGACAACGCTCAGCTGACCAGAGTTTACGGAACGGCTTTTCCTTCATCGAAGGAGCTGAAGGAGTACCTCCACATGTTGGAGGAAGCCAAGAAGCGCGATCATTTGAAGTTGGGCAGAGAGCTGGGTGTGTTTCACGTTCATCCAGAAGTTGCCGTTGGCGCACCCTTTTTTCACCCAAATGGAGCCAAACTTTTCACTTTGCTCCAGAGCTACGTGCGTCTGAAAACCGCGGCCTATGGGTTTCAAGAGATC
>JANQPW010000607.1 GCA_028285285.1 Silvanigrellales bacterium | reverse complement strand
TAGGTGTAGGCCGTGCGGAGGAGTTCATCTTTTTGAAAGTTCACTGGCCATTGGCTGATGTCTTTCTGAAACGTGGTTTCCGCCGAGTCTTGTGAGATGTTGTCTGCTCCAATATGACCCTTGAGATCTGCCTCGCGGCGGTTGTTCCTGTCTTCTTCGCTTGTGAGGCTCTCAGCTCTCGCGCTGCGTGAGCTTTCCACACGAATATCAGGCACAATTCCTCGGGCTTGGATGCTTCGACCTTTGGGGGTAAAGTAACGAGCGATGGTCATCTTGAGGCCTGCGCCGTTGGGCAGAGGAATGATCGACTGCACGCTGCCTTTTCCAAAGGTTTTGGTTCCCATCACCAGTGCGCGTTCGTGATCTTGAAGAGCTCCAGCAACAATTTCACTGGCGCTTGCCGAGCCACCATTCACAAGCACAATCATAGACATATGGGGGTGGGTGGTGCGTTTGCTAGCAAACTCGACCTCCTGCTTAGACCGTTCTCGGCCAATTGTGGACACAATGATTCCTGAGTCGAGGAAGAGGTCGGCGATGCGCACGGCTTGGTCAAGCAGCCCACCCGGGTTGCCTCGCAAGTCAAGAATGAGCCCATCGAGTTTTCCACCATTTTCAGCCTCATATTTTCTCATGGCTTTGTCGACCTGTTCGCCAGTGTCTTCTTGGAAAACGGAAACATGAATGTAGGCGTAACCTTGAGCCAGGCGCATGTGTTTCACGCTGGGGGTGCGAATCACCGCACGCTTCATTTTGAGCACTGTGAGTCGGGGTTTGGTCTTTTTTCGCTTCTCAGGAGAGAGCTTTTCGTAGGCTTCTTGGTCTGCTTTCTTCCAAACGCTAATGGTGACCTCACTGCCGGGCAAGCCCTTGAGCTTGGTCAGAGCCTCTTCAATGTTGTTTGCAGTGATCGTCAGGTCTCCCACTGCAAAGATGATGTCACCTTTTTTGAGGCCCGCATTTTCCCCGGGCGAGTCTTCAACCACTTCCACGATCTTGAGACGGCCATTGGAGTTCACGATGATCACCCCAATGCCACCAAAGCGGCCCGTGGTGTCGCTCGTGAAGTCTCGGAGCTCTTTTGCCGGGAGGTAAGTTGTGTGAGGGTCAAGAGAACTCACAATGCCCCGGAGTGCTTTGTCGACAAGCTCCTGTGGGTTCACGTGATCTTCGTCCACGTACATCGCTTCCAAAAGGCTGATGGCTCGGGCAAAAGCCTCCAGTGAGCGGTAGGTTTCATTCTCCTGCTCGAGCTTCTGCGCCGGAGTCTGAAGAGAGGTCGGCTTGTCTTTTTGTGCGTTCTCAGAAGCCTGCATTGTTTCAGGGGTGTTGAAAAGGAAGAGAAACAGCACAACCCAGTGTGGGAGAATGGCTCGGGTGCCCCTGGCCTGGCGCGCGACACTCATAAATGACCCCTTCCCTTAGTCTTTGTTTGGCTCATATTGTGGAACATCTCAGCCAGGTCTAAAAAACCTTGTGGCGATAGTGATTCAGAGCGATCTGTGAGCGAAACACCATGCTTTTGTAGCAGCTGTTCCACCGCACTCTCATTTTCAGCATAAGGGATGTTCATGACCTTGAACAAGTGTTGCAGGCTTTTGCGCAGCATCTTTCGTCTTTGGGAAAAGAGCGCAGCTGTGGTTTTTTCAAAGGTCTTGCGGAGTGTTTCGTTGGCGAAAGAAAATCTCTTGGGCCGAAGAGCCGCGAAAGAGCTCATCACCTTTGGAATGGGCCTGAAGGCTTGAGGGGGAACATCGAAAAGTGGAAACACATCAAAGTGGAGTGAGACCAGGGCTGTGATGCGTCCGTAAGCCTTTGTTCCCACTGGTGAAGCAATGCGCTCCACAACCTCCTTCTGCAAAAGAAAGACTCCACCTGTGAACGCATCTTTATGGTTGCAGAACCAAATTAAAAAGTCTGAGGAGATGTTGTAGGGAAGGTTTCCCACACAAAGATGTTTTGGTGCCTCTGGTAGAAGCTCGTCTGGTTTGCACTGCAGCACATCTGCTTCGTGAAGGGTGAGCGAGGTTCCCACAGAAGAGGTGGTGTCACCAATTGCAAGGTGTTCCTTGAGATAAGCCACAGCGCGCGGATCTTTTTCAACGGCCACAACCGAAGAGACTTTCAACACTCGTTCCGTGAGTGCTCCCATGCCCGGGCCAATTTCCAAGACCGCAGCTTGCTCTTGAGGCGACCAAGTCAAAGCCTGTTGCACTTCACTTTCCATTCGATCCAGTATGTCTGTGTCCACAAGAAAGTTTTGTCCCAGAGATCGACGCGCCTGAAGCGATGAAGCTGAACGGGTTGTTCTCATTGTTGAGGAACCCTTATTTTTTCCGTTCCGAGGTAGCGGGCAAAGGGGTGCATTTCATGGGCAGGGTGCGACGCTATGAGGGCTTGGAGCGCAATCATTGTGGCGTTGTCACTACAGAGCGACACCGGAGCAAAAAACACGGGCACGGGTGAATCACTCTGCAACTTTTTGCGCAACACTCCATTGGCTGCAACTCCACCTGCGATGACGAGTTCTTGGATGATGTCACTGTGGTCTCGAGCAGCTGCTAGGGTGCGGGTGCAGAGGTGTTCGAGAGCTCGCTCCTGAAAGCTTGCAGCCAAATCACATCGTGTTTGTTCCGGGAGTTCAGCGCTCTTCGGCGGTAGCGAAGCGCGTGTAGCCTCTACGGCTCGCAGAACCGATGTTTTGAGGCCGCTAAAGCTGAAATCGTAGCCTTCGCGGTTGTGAAGGGGTTTAGCGAAATCAAAGGCAGAGGCATTGCCCTTTGCCGCAAGCCTCTCAATGTGGGGCCCACCCGGGTAGGGAAGCCCGAGAAGCTGAGCTACTTTGTCAAAAGCTTCCCCGCAGGCATCGTCTCGAGTGCTTCCTAAAAACTCTCGTTGAGAGTGACTCCGTTCAAGGCTCAGTAAACAGTGCCCACCGCTCACAGTGAGGGAAAGCCGAGGAAACCGTGGAGACCGAACGGGAAGCCAAACCCCAATGTCGTCCTGCAGCGAGAAAGACTCTAGAAAGGTGGCTGGGGCTAGGTGCGCATCGACGTGGTTGATAGCGCGCAATGGCACTCCCGTTGACTCGGCAAGACCTTGGGCAAACAAGTAGCCCACCATAACCGCCCCAATCAGTC
>JANQPW010000599.1 GCA_028285285.1 Silvanigrellales bacterium | reverse complement strand
TCTCAGAGGCGTTTTGGCTGACGATTTTACCGTAAAACCCCACAAAGCCATCTTCGTTCAGCAACTTTGCTTCCCGGAAGTCGTACTCAATTTCCTTTTTGAAGGGTCGCGCAATCGGATTGACTTGGACAGGTGGCACCAAGTAGTAACACCGAAAAAATGTTTCTCTCCAATCATCTTTACCGCCCTCTCCAAAATTGTGAGAAAAGGGGATGTCCACATGAAGCACCTGGGCCACATCTGTGTTTGGATTGCCTCCCGATGCGGTGATGTCGGGCTTTTCCTCTTTTTGGGACACTAAGGACTGGGGTTCACTGCTGCTACACCCAGAGAACAAAGTCACAAGTGCTGCGAGGGTTCCGCGAAGAAGCATCATGGTCATCCTTATCAAGGTCGCTGGTGTTCGACCCATCTAGCAAATGGGATGCCAACAGGGGCATAGCCAAGGCAACCACCACAGGGGGTAGCTCAGCTTTCCCTGATGCGTATCTTCGTCTGAATTTTTGCGAAAGAATGGTCTGAATATTCTGAAATGGTTGCAATTTTTATGACTCAAGTCACTTTCAAGGAGTTCGAATAGAATTGGAAAATTGACCTTTGCTGTTCTTCAAAAATCTACTCCTGACTACTTCCCATCAAACCTCAATGTCCCTGTCCAAAGAAACAAGCCCAGGTCTTGCAGCATCTGCAGCTGCCCTTGGGTGATGCTCTCTTGAACGCCCACATACTCCACAGCCAGCCAGTCTTCCTTTTTTCCTTGGGCCGAGTCATTCACCGCCTCAAGCGGCTTCTCCACGAGTTCACGACTCGCCGCGTCTTTTTCCAGCCAAGCTATGGTTTCTTCCAAGTCCAGCACACGTTGCCCATAAAACGAGAAGATCTTCAAAGGCCGCACCACATGCAAACTCGTCAGCTTCCGTCTCAGGCGCACCAGCTCTTGTTTCAACCGTTCCCAGTTTCCCACTCCGCACTTTTGGGGCAGCTCATAGAACTCTCGCAATGTTTCCTGAATGGCATCGAAGTGGCCCGACACCCTCCACTCCTCGGTTTCCACATAGAGGTTTTGCCCTTCGCTCGCCCC
>JANQPW010000585.1 GCA_028285285.1 Silvanigrellales bacterium | reverse complement strand
GTGTTGTGGAAAGTGTCTACGACTTGATGCGGTTGAGCGTTGTTGAGCCAGAAACCCAGGAACTCATGGAAGGCTCTTTGCGAGCTCTTGCTGTTTCTGCCGTTGCCGAGCCCGCAGTTACTGGTTTCGAGCTCCGGAGTGAAGATCAAAAATTTCTGATTTTGGGTGGATGGACACACTATTCAGACTCGGCCTGGCCTCTCGTGGGGCTGCTTGAATCGCAGGAGCAGGCCACGAAGGTGACCCTTTCGCGCTTTGGCAAACCTGCTCGCACCTCCCGCTTTCCAAACCACGTGATCGAAAACTACTTTTTTCGCAATTCTGATGGTTCTGAGCCAGCCGATGAGGAGCAAAAGGCGGAGAATGTTTCGCACTACACAGATCTTTACTATTCCCGTGCCGAGCAATATGACACCCACGCGGAGAGTGTGTTGGAGGGGCTTTCGTTTGAGTCGTTCGTCAACGAGTACTCAGGTTTCAACTGGGATCTCAGTATTTTCCCTGCAGCGACAAGCGGTAAAAGCCAAGTTCTTCTCATGAAGTCCATCAACAACCTCCGTTTGCAGGTCTCTGAGAGAGGTGGGCTCCAGCTCCCGCTCACGTTTGATCCGAGGCATGATTCTGCTTCATCCGCAAACTAAAATATGTTACTTCTAGCGGGTTCATTGCTTTTCCCACAAAGCTGAGGCTCCCATGATGTCGGTTCAGTCACATCTTTTGTCTTTTGTTTCAGTGTCTTCGGTCTGTTTGTTGGGAATTGCTTGTTCAGGTTTGAGCAACACAGTCAGTGAAGATGGCATGGAGTGTGGGCTTGGGGCTTCGAGCGTTCCAGACGGGTTCCAGCTCGTTCGTGTTGTGGAAGAAACCGACACCTATCTGAAAGGAGATCAAATCCGCTCCTTCCAGATTGACTCAGATTTGCGCCGCGGCGAAGTGGTCAAGTCTGAAATCACACAACCCGAGCTCAAGCCGGGCTGTGTGATGGTGAGCAAAACCCAGAGCAGTTTGGTGCGGAACCCCTCCAAGTCGGCAGTGGCTATGCTCGAGCCGCATTCTTTGGAGAAGGTTGTTCGGCTCCAGACGGTGCCAGCACAAGTTTTGCCCAATGTGTGCCCAAGTGTGTTGCATGTTTCTGCCGCTGGGGGCAAGTCCATTCCTTTTCAGCTCACACAAGTGCCTCCAGCCCTCACGAGCCTGCAGCGTTTTCAGATTTCAATTTTGGAAGATGGACCGAGCCCTGAAGTTGTCTTTGAGTCGGGAAGCCTCAAGCTTGAGGAGCTGAACACGAGTCGTTGGCTCCGAGATGCTCAGCTCTCAAACTCTGTTTACAAAGTGAAGATCCAGGAAGAGAACCACGCCTTAGATTTGCAGAGCACCCCCAATGAGTGTGCCCTGCGCGTGAACCGAGACAAACTGGTGATCAATTTTGGTGATCGCATCAATGAAACAGACACGATCTTTGGAAAAACCGTCTATTGGGTCGACTCGGGCTATTCGCTTGACTTTAAGGTTGAGGGTGATGTGGATGTGAAGAAGAAATTCTGCGTCCAGCCTCTCTCTCTTGAGGAAATGAGAAGTCTCGACACCGTGCCTTCTCGTGAGTGTGAGCAAGAGTTGGAGTTTGGGAAGACTTTCCTGGAACCCCTTCGCGACGGCTTTTATGCCGTTCACTATTCCGCGGAAAGAGGAGAGGAAAAAACTGAGCTCGTTACCGAAATTTTAGGTGTGAAAAAAGAGTGTGCTTTTCGTGTTCTAGAACCCTCTGGGGATGTGATTCCGCTGCTGCCAGGTTCGAAATACTGCACCCAC
Source organism: Silvanigrellales bacterium (assembly GCA_028285285.1). Classification (GTDB taxonomy): domain Bacteria; phylum Bdellovibrionota_B; class Oligoflexia; order Silvanigrellales; family Silvanigrellaceae; genus JANQPW01. The sequence continues at coordinate 308 of JANQPW010000585.1, read as the reverse complement.
ATCAATCGTTCTGTGGCGTTTGCGAATGAGCCGGGAGCCCCGCCTGTTCCTCGCAAAAGTGAGGTCACACTCGACTTCTTGGTCTCCATCTCAGGCGATATGGACTACGACTTCAATTCTGGTGTTCGACTTCCGAATTTACAGCGGGTTTTGGGAAATGTGAGGCTCACAGAGCTCACCTTTGCTGAGGATATCGCGTGTGATGCAGACAGCGTGGAAGGTGTGAAAAGCTCTTTTCCTGAGTTGCGCCAGATCTCTGGAAGGTTCACGCTCGATGGCTTTTTGTCGGGCAACTGTCTGGAGGTGAT
>JANQPW010000558.1 GCA_028285285.1 Silvanigrellales bacterium | reverse complement strand
GCTCACCTTCTCCAACATCTTCAGGCACTCTTCGCGCCGCTTTGTCTTGGAGCGGATCTCGGGAAAGTGGAGGCGGAACACTTCAGCGAGCTGCTGACCCACCGTTTGAACGGGGTTGAGGGCGGTCATGGGCTCCTGGAAAATCATCGAGATGCGATTGCCCCGCAAACGGTGAAGCTCCTCACGGCTCAGCCGAGTCACATCTGTTTCGCCGTTGAAGAGCACAGACCCCTGAGCAATTTTGCCTGCAGGTTGAGGCAAGAGGCGCATGATGGAAAGGGATGTGACGCTTTTGCCACAGCCCGACTCTCCCACAATGCCCAGAGTGCGCCCCTTGAACACATCAAAGCTCACCCCATCAACGGCATGCAGAGGAGGGCCGTCGTCTTGAGCAAATGTGGTGATGAGATTGCGCACACTGAGAATGGCCGACGTCAACCTTCTTCCCCCCAAAATTCGGGTCTGAGCCCGAGTGGATCAACTCCATAGGCCACCATGGGCATTGCTCACTGAGCTTTGTAGGTTTTGTCGATGATGGTCACCGGCTTGAAGGCTTTTCCTGACTTCATGGCGGCCCGAGTTTCTTTTTTCACGGCATCATCAATCCAAAACAGCCCACCGTGCTGGTAGTGATTCGGAACATTCATCACCTGATCGGAGCGCTTGTTCCCCGGAGGGGTGGGGAAACGGATCCAACGCCAAACGGCAACCCGATCAAAGGGCACAACCCACAACCCTACGAAACTGCCGATCTCGTGCACGCGTTTCAAGACGCTGCGCATGGCCTCGGCTTCCTCTTCCGGGTTGGTGGCCCGCACAAACTTCTCGATCAAGCCGTCGAGCTTTTTATCATTGATGTTAGAGAAGTTATTGGAGTTGGGAATGGCGAACTCGCTGTGCAAATATTGGCGAGGCTCGGGGATCACCTCACTCGTTTGAGCACCATAGTAGACCTCAAACTTTTTCTCACGGGCAGCTTTAAATGCCGCGGCAGAGTCTTTAGGGCTGATCTTCAGGTCAAGCCCGGCCTTCTTAGCTTCCTCACGCATCACTTCCAAACGCTTTTCAATTTGAGGGCTCTTGCCCACATTTACGCTCACCGAAAACCGTTGGTTCCCCTTTTGCCAAATTCCACCAGAACCCCGCTTCCATCCTGACTTCTTCATGAGCTCAGCAACTTTTTCAACGCTAAACTCTCGCGCCTTAATGCCGGTTTGGGTGTAAGGGCCATACCCTTCAAAAAACTGATTCATGCGCTCGTAGTCACCATAAATGAGCTTCTCTGTGACCAAGTCAACATTGATGGCATACCCAAAGGCGTGACGCACGTTGACATCTTTGAAGAGGGGGAGATCAAGATTGAGAAACATCCCATAAGGCCCGGTTTCACGCTCATTGTACATCCAGTACTTGTGGGCGTACCCCTTATCAAAGATCTCTCCCTTGGCCTTGTCGTGCCACCACACAGGCCGTGTGAGCCAAGCGTGATCCACATCGCCTTTCATGAAGGCCTCAAAGGCGACCTCCTCATCTCGGTAGAGTTTGTAGTTGATCACATCTGCATTGAAACGGTTTTTGAAGTAACGGTTCTTTTCACCCCACCAATTCTTCACACGAGTCATGGTGATGCGTTTGCCCTTTTGCACCTTACCAACTTGATAGGGGCCAGTGCCAGGCATAGGCTTCCAGTTGAACTTCTTCACAAAGTTCTTATCAACCTTTCCTTCAAAAAAGTGACGGGCCATCATTGGGTAGAACTGCTGGCCAATCCAATGATCCAAGTTTGTTTTGGGCTCGTGGGTGAAAATGGCGACCGTGTGAGTGTCGAATTTCACCACTTTCTCATACTCTTTTTCTGCCTGAGAATTTCGGAATGGATCTCGAATTTCTTTCATGCGCAGCATCTTCAGCGTGAAGACCACGTCGTCAGCGGTGAAGGGTTTTCCGTCGGACCACTTCGCGGAAGGATCGATCTTGAAGTACATGGAACGCCCATCGGCACCATAGGCCCACTCTTTGGCCAGTGCCGGAATAGTCTTGCCTGTGTTGGGGTGACGCGTGACCAAAGGCAGTTGACCGGAATACAGCAGCTGGTTGGCAAAGGAGCCATTGGAATCGGGCCCCACGATGCGAAGTGTGAGCGGGAAGGCCTGCGTGCTGAAGTAGGTGTAAAGCGTGCCTCCCTTTTTCGCTTTCGGAGAAGCAAAAACAGGATCATCGTTGTTGCTCAGCCACTTGAGGCCTTCTGGCAGCTTTTCCGCGGCAAAGGCAGCAGGAGCCACCCAAACGATGCACAGCAGGGAAAACACGAGCCCACGCCAACTTGATCGGATTGTCGGAGAGTTCACGCTCTCCTTGCCTCTCATCTTCATTTCAACTCCTCTTTTCTTCTCCAACAACGGCCCGACCTAAAAAAACAAGAAACACTTGGTCAAGCAACTGCCACACCCTAGCACCAACCTTCGCCTGGGTGCACAGGTTCATTCATAAGTTGCAAATTTTTTGGGATCAAAAGCTTCCCGTAGCGCCTCTCCCGCAAAGGTGATCATCACAAGCAGCGTGACGAGACACCCCACCACACTAAAGGTTAACCAAGGAGCGTTCTGCAAGTTGCTCGTGCCCTGGCGCAACAGCTCTCCCCAGCTTGGAGTGGGCGGAGGCAACCCAAAGCCCAAGTAGTCATAGATGGTGAGCGCCGTAAACGAAGCCTCAATGGTGAACGGCAGCAATGTGACGATCACCCCAATGGTGTTGGGCAAGATCTGTTTGAGCAAAATA
>JANQPW010000042.1 GCA_028285285.1 Silvanigrellales bacterium | reverse complement strand
GCAACAGTTCTCATAGGGTGCTTCATCTCCGGCCCCGGAAAATCCCCCTCCAGCTCATCAACCGCCCCCACCACTCCGGCTTCCCTCACTGAAGACGATCTCTGGCTGCAAACTTGGAAGGAGTGGTCAGCAGAATCTCAGATCATTCTCAGCAGAGCTCGCAAAAACCAAAAGCTGTTCTCGCAACTGTTGAAAACAAAGGCTATCTTCTCTGATTCCTTCTTTCTGTGGTGGAAATACTCAGGTCACCCCACCCTTCCCCGGCAGGGGCCCCTTGCCTTCGGAAAGCTACAAGACAACGTGATGGAGGAGCTTCTCAAAGAAGAAGCTCACTCGGTGACCCCTCCGACACTCTTTTCACAGTGTTTGAAGGCGGCCAACAATCAGCTGTATCAAGCATTGCTCTCCTGCCACAATCTCATGAAGTCAACAGCCGGTGTGGTGCGTTATGGTGCTCGCCGGTTCGAGCTGAGCCCAGAACAGGGACAGGCCTACCTTGAGCTGGAAAACCGGCTCGCTGAGCTGCGGGGGCCCCACTCAAACATCGCTGACAAAATGGGCCCCTGGTACCACATGTTTGTTATTGGCCTGGCAGCTCATGCCTGTGGCGGTTTTTGCTCGCGCATGGCTATTTTTGTGGAGTTTGAACCTCCGTTCAGCCTCCTCTACCGGTGGCATCGCGATGTGGAAAAGCGATTTTTGGACATTCTTTTTCACCGCATGTTCAATGCTTGGGACCATGCAAGGCTCAAGGCCTATGATCACATTTTGACGCCAAAATTTAAATTCACCGACGAAGGTCTTTGTCTGGCCGGTCGCTTCGAGTCTTGCTGCCGGCTCCGCGGCGGGCAGACCCTGGTCTACAGAGGAACTCCTCACTGTAAGTGCCCCTCAGGAAAAGCTCTCTACCGCCCTGACAAGGAGTTCTGCTCCGAGCCTTCCACCAACCCACACAGACGTTGACCGCCCCGGAAGCAAAAGGCAGAGTGAAGGGCAGAGAGCATAACTGCCTCTGCATTGGGGAGACAAAACCAAGACATGACTGTGCATCAAGACGACGACAAGATTTGGATTGTGGGCCTCGGTGCCTCAGCTGGTGGTCTCATGGCTCTCGAAGCCTTCTTTCAAAACTGCCCAACAGACACTGGCATGGCCTTTGTGGTGATCCAACACCTCTCTCCCGACTTCAAAAGCCTCATGGAAGAGTTGCTCTCTCGGCACACCCGCATGCCCGTGAGGCGTGTCAATAGCCGTGTTCCCATTCAGCCCAACTGTGTGTATCTCATATCTCCAAAGAAAAACCTCTCTGTTGTGGGTGATGAACTCATTCCGACAGAACAAGACGCGACAAAACAACCTCGCCTTCCCATTGATTTTTTCTTCTCATCTCTGGCACAGGAGCGCGGCCCTCGAGCCATTGCTATTGTGCTTTCTGGAAGTGGGAGCGATGGCAGCCGTGGGTGTCGAGATGTGAAAAACCAGGGAGGCACGGTTATTGCCCAATCTCCCGAGACATGCGGGTTCAGCTCCATGCCCACGAGTGTGATCGACCTCAACCTGGCCGATCAAATCCTCCCGCCGGAAGAAATTCCCGTTCGCATTGTCGAATACCTTTCGGCTCCTATTGCTGGCGTCAACCCCGTCAATCTGAACGAAAACCTGCAGATGCTTCATCGCATTCACAAAAGTCTGCAAGGCGTTGAAGGTGTTGATTTTACCGACTACCGCTACTCCACCATCGAGCGGCGGATCGAACGCCGCATGAAAGCCATCAAGGTGGAATCTCTCCAAGCATATGTTGAAATTCTTGAGAAAGACATCAATGAAGCGCGCGTGCTGCACAGTGACCTTCTCATTGGCGTGACCTGCTTCTTCCGAGATCGGGAAACTTGGGACTACCTCCGCACGTCTGTGTTTCCACGTATTCTGAGCTCCGTTGGTCCAGGAGAGGTTGTGCGGATCTGGAGTGCTGGTTGCTCCTCTGGTGAAGAGGCCTACTCTCTCGCCATGATTGCACTTGAGTGCATTGAGGAACAAAAAGAGGTCCGTGACATCAAGATCTTTGCAACAGATATTGATCGTTCTTCACTCGACAAAGCCGCCATGGGAAGGTTTTCGGAAAACATTGCCGAAGAGCTCAGTGCCGAAAGACTGAAGCGCTTCTTCACCAAGATGGCCGACGGCTATCAAATCAGGCCTGAAGTGCGCCGCGTGCTCAACTTTTCGTTCCATGATCTTGTGAAAAATCCTCCCTTCACGAAGCTGAACCTGATCTGCTGCCGCAATTTGCTGATCTACTTCCAGGCGAGGCTGCAGATCCGGGCCCTCTCACTGTTTCGGTTTGGCTTGCTAGACGGCGGATTCCTCTTTCTCGGAAAAAGTGAATCTCTGGGCAGCCTCACCAGCGAGTTTGTGGAACTGGGTCAAGGACACAACATCTTCGAGAAGATCAGCTCTCCTGCAACGCGGCTGTCGTCTGCAGTGGGAATTGGCGATGCCGTCAGCAGTGTCAAAATAACCGCTTCTCAATCGGCCCACCTCAGCCGATCGAGCAACCCTGTTCAACCCTCCACCGAAGCTTTCCTCACACAAATTTACGACAGCCTCCTCTCTGATTTTGTTTCGAACTGCATGGTTGTCGATGAAGAAATGAGTCTGCTCCACATTTTTGGCGATGCCACCAACCACCTCAAGCTTTCGGCGGGTCGATCTTCTCTGAATGTTTTAAAAATGATGGACGAAAATGTGGCGCTCTCCTGCAGCACAGCTGTTTCTCGAGCAAAAGAGTTGAACAAAGAGGTGGTGTTAGAAAATGTGATTCCTGCAGACAGTG
>JANQPW010000537.1 GCA_028285285.1 Silvanigrellales bacterium | reverse complement strand
CTCACCTGTTCAAAACTATTTTCCGTAGGGCTGCCCTTTTTCTTGAGCACCACCCGGAACTCCTCCAAAAATTCGGCCACGAAAAGCTCTCAGCCCTTTTGCTCGACCCCCAGGTTGCCGCCGAGTTCAACCAAATTCTCGCACGGGAAGACTGGGGAATCTTAGCAGACACCACCTGGCTGTCCGTGCTAGATGCAACAGGGGGTGATGTTATGAACATGCTCCGGTCTTTTTCCCCAAACACTGTCGCGAGCCTTGATGGTGACAGCTTGATTGTGCCTCAGTCCATGGCTGACTACGAAGGCATCATTCAAGCTGGGATCCAAGAAACTCTCAAAACGCACCCAGGGGGCAAAGACAAAGGTTTGATAGCGGGAGTGGTTCCCACAATCTCTGAGACTCTCACTGAATGCCTCACCCCTGTTTTGAAACCACCTTTTGCGAGCAGCACACCTGCGCTCGATGGTGTTGTTAAGGCCGACTCCTACGATCGCATGATCTTTTCCCTCAACTCCTTGGTCGATCTTCAAACCCAACAGGTGCAGAAAATAACAGAGCTGCACTCCCCTGGCGCTGAGGTAGAGGCTGTTTCGCGTTCACTCAGCACCCTCAGCACTGAGGTCGCTGCTATCACACCAAAGACCGACTTGAGCGACATCAATGCCATGTTCAAGACCATGAAACAGAACACGCTCTCTTTAAACCAAGCGCTTCTCGACACCGCCAAACAGTACGAGTCGAAAACGGACTGGGTCGAGACAGTGAAACAAATGGACGCACAACGGGTGCAGATGGCACGCGTGGCCAACGAGGCAAAAACGGAGATTGATCACATCGACGGAGACTTGCCCGCAGACCGGATCGAACTTCCCGACAAGGGAATTGAGTTTGCAGCTTGAACACCCACTCTTGAAAAAGAAAACGAAACAAGGATTCCAAAATGACTTTGAGCGACAAGAACCCCGTAGCCACTATTACGAACAACACCAAGAATTCACTGGACATCTACGACACCTTTAGCAAAACGGGAGCAAACAAAGGCGTTCTCAGCTATACAAAACTCGGAACCATAGCCCCCGGAGCCAAGGCCGAAATTCAGACCATTCACTTTGCAAGCCAACTGCAGGCCATGCGCACTGGAGCTATCAAAGCTTTTGACGGCCGCTACTATTATCAGTTTCCAGTAGCCGTCATGCCCATTCTTTCGATTGGCGACACAAAGGAAACCACCTACACAGTTACCGAAACTGACCAGTCTGGAATGGAACAAGCCTTTCTATTCCAGAGATACGTCACGGCAAACCCCGACACCAAACTCTCCAAGACTTTCTTTGAACTTCTTTCTGGAAAAGACCAGATGAAGAAGGTGAACAAATTTTTTTCAACAACGAAAAACTTCAGCGATTGCACCCTCTCCATGTGGACCGCTGTGATGAACTGGATGGGGCAATTCCCCAACGCTTGGCAGGGCACCTATTACCTCTACACAATTCCAGCCAAAGGAACAAAGGACGTTCCAGAACTCAAAGCCACATTGGTTATTGCCTCAACAGCCCAAAAGAACTCAGCTGTGCTCACAATGAGCGGCTCGGGAGGAGAAAAGACCAACCTGATCATGAATGGAGCCGGTTTCCAGGAGGAGTCACTGGGTAGCGGCGATCTCTCCGTTGCCCTCACCCCTGCATGGACCAATGCGATCCAGTCAGAGAAAGTCAACGGCAAACTCGTGACAAAGTACCTCATCGGGGGGGCACTGAGCGGCAGCATCAACAACACACAGGTCTTCGGAACGGGTGAAAAACGCCCTGACCAAGGTGAAACCGAGCAGGAGAAGGAAAGAAGGGAAAGGGAGTACGACCGTAAATTCAGCCACCGCATGTCCATTGCTCAGCTCTGTTCCGGCATGCTGATGAACTTCATTTTCTTGGGACAAATGTGGTCAGCTCACAAGCAAAGCGCGAACACTAAAACAGACGAAGCCGCCAAGAAACCTGGAGCAACGGAACAGAGCGTTGAGAGTGCAAGGAAAGCCCAGGAGACGGCCAACACCAAAGAAGCTGAAAGTGTGCTGAAAGACAATCCAAAACTCGAAGCTCGAGCTTCCCAGGCACAAAGTGAGTTTCCCGCTGAAGAGAGCGCCCTCGCTTCTTCCGTAAAGGGGGCTGCAGTGGAAGAAGCCATTGCCGGCCAAGAGGAAAGACTCCTTGACGTGCTCAAGCTGGAGCCGTCCAGCCCTGAAGTGATCAGCGCCGCTCAGGGAATCTCAGATGCCAACAGCGACTTGAAAGATGGAAAAGTTGGCGACGCTATGACCCAACTGAAAGACACCGACGGTGAAATGGAAACGGCACTGAAAAAAGGTGGTTTGAAAGCTGAAGAGAGCGACGCCTTCAAAGACGCCAGAGAAGCCATTAGCAACGGCGAAACCGATGCGAACGCCGTTGAGGCTGCGGCCCAAAGGCGCCGGCAAGACGCTGAAGACGATCCCAATGAGGTGGATCTCAACGAGGATGAGTTGGCCCAGGAACCCGAAAGCAGCGGTGACGCTCCGCTTGGACCAGATATGAACGCGGCCTAGTTTTCAGCATCAACCAAACAAGCAATCTTTTCAAAGAGGAGACGAAGTGATGGGTGTTCCCAAACCAGCGGTGGAGATCGCTTTCTCTAACGAACTGCCCTTTGATGTGGTGGTGTACGACTCCTTCAGCTCAAAAGGAAAAGGAAACTATT
>JANQPW010000517.1 GCA_028285285.1 Silvanigrellales bacterium | reverse complement strand
GGATGACGAGGCGCCAGTTGACCCAGCAGCTTGAAATCCATTTCATTCAGTGCTTTTGACCATTGCGGCAGAGACTTCTTTGAGATTTTTGGCTTCTGTTTCTTTAATTTCGAAATCTTCCTTTTCTGTGGTTCTGGAGCCTTTCGATTTTCGTTGTGGCTTTCCACTTCGGCCTCAGCACTCACCACACCCTGCATGGCAGCCTGCAGTTCTGCTTTAGTCCTTGTTTCGACCACAGGACTCTCTGGATTCGTCTCCTCATTGCGCGCCGCAGGGGTCGGAACCTCCAAATCTGAATCGGGGGCAACCGTCGTGAAGTTCTCTTTTCGCACTTCTCTGGAGGTAGAGTCTTCCTCTCCACGCAATTCAGGTTTTGAACTTGTCACAGGCTCCACCGGCTGTGAAGCTGTGGCGACTGAGGGAACTGCCTGAGCATCGGCGTCGAAGTGCCAGCCGGCGAACAATGCCAAACCGCCGCTCACCATAGACGTCGAGACCAAGGCAATCCAAAGAAGGGGTTTTCGCCGCCAGGAAAATTCAACTTTGCCATGGGCCTTCTCCCTTCGACTCTTTGAGCCCCCCCGAGCCACTTGTGCAGGAAGAACTTGCGCACCGTTGCCTGGCAAAGCAATCACCTTTCCACGACTCAACACGCGGTAGCTCTTGCCTTTGAGGCCGAATTCTTGATCGGCGGCCACCTCCACAAGAAGCGGGTGTTTTTTGCCTCCAAAAAACACAGGCTCGGGGTTCTCGGCCTCAGTGACTTCCACAAGAACATGACCCGACTCGTCGAGCAAAGTGATTTCATAACCCTCATGCGAGGCGGCCTCACCCACCTTAAGAGGGAGCAGCATCTCGCCGCTGGTCGTGCAACACAACACATGTCCGTCTTGCAATGTGATTTTCCCTGACATGATCGTTTCCCCTTGAATCTCTTCTGATTAATTTCCCTTTGTTGAGCGCATCAATTCGCTTTCCAGTTCTCTCACCCGCCGCCCGTCTTCACTCACAGGATCAGGAAAGAACTTCAGAAGCGTTGCCACTCGCTCACGAGCCGCATTGCGATTGCCCAGCCTGAGCTGTTTGCGGAAGGCAAAGATCTCGTCTTCAAGAATCTTTGCTAAGTCATCATGGACCTGTTTCTTCAAGGCATCGAACTGCGCTTGTCTCGACTCAGGCGCCTCATAGTGATCAAAACTCTCCTGAAGAGAATTCAGAATAGCTCGGCTGTGCACCAGAGAGTATCGCGCCACCTTGCGATGTGAATAGGCCTCTTCCGCAGCAAGAAGCTTACGCATGACGCTTTGATCGAGAGTCTCCGACCAAGAGTGCTTCAATTGAAAAGCCGTGTTGTAGATCAAATAGATGGAACGGTGATCAGAATGCTCCACCTCCAAGAGAAGACTATCAGCACCCGCAGTCAAATGACCTGGAACGCTAAACTGTGCTTCACAGTAACTCCTTTCACACCCTTGCTTCGGGTTGACGCTCCCAACCTCCGCTGAATTTGCCTTCACAACGAGCTCGCGTGTGAGGTCTACCCCTCCATAAGAAAAGCTGAAGACTCCTGGGCGGCCCTGCACCTCGGGTGCCAGCGGAACACGAAAGCGCACACCTTCCCTGTGGCTGTCATACGACTTCGTGTTCCCACCAAAAACCGTCTCAAGAGTGCTTCCCACGGTGAGGGTGTTTTCAACATGAGAAAGCTGCACCGCTTCGACAGGGTCTTTTTGTGTGACCGCCAGAGCAAAGGCAACCATCGGAACGGCTGTTGCAAGGAGAGCTGTGACCCGAAAAGGAGTGGACTTTTCACAAAGAGACAGGCCTCTCCAAAGCTTCCCCCGACGTTGGCTCCAGTTTCTTTCCCGGGCCACAAGACAGTGCAGGGAAGAACCGGGTCGACGTGTGGCCCCCAGCAGCTCCACATAAAAAGTCTCTTCCAAAAGAGAGGTAGCATCGGTCGTGTGGTCGTCACCTTCTCCCTTTTTTTCGCGAGCCACGGCAACCTTGAGGGCTCCCTGAGAAGCCCACACAGTGAACTCTTGAGGCCCCACAGCTGCAGAGTGAATGTAAAGAGCATCTTCCTTGAGGGATGAGCCTGCCGTGAAGGGAAGAGGAATGCTCACCACTTCACGCTTTCCCGATCGCAGAAGGGCAATCTGTGCTGTCCATTGTTCGGCTCTCTCACTTTGACTGCTGTCCGGTTTCAATCCAGCCGCTTTTTCTTTCGTGTCTCTCACCTTATTCCCCTAAAAACATTTCACCCATGTGTTGCCAAACCCTGCTCAGTCAAAGAAGCTCAGCTCCACCGAGTCATCGCCCTTTTCCAACAGCTCCTGAAACAATGCTGAGTCTTTGTCGCTGTTTGGGCTTTCGCGGCTGAGGTTCAGCAGCACAAGAATTTCCGTTGACTCATCTTGCATACGCCTTCCCTTGAAGAGTTCACCCACAATGGGAATGTCAGCCAGCAAGGGAACTCGAGACACCGTTTTGCTCTTCTTCGTTCCCTTGAACCCCGAAAGCAAAATGCTGTCTCCCTCCTGAATGGTCAGAGCTGTTGCCAGCTCTGACTCTGAGGTTGAGGCAATGGCATTGCTCCCGGCCACCATTTCCGACACCTTGGCTTCAATGGTGAGATCAATTTGATCCACTTCATCGATGTGTGGGGTGAGCTTCAACTCCACCCCATGCGAAACGGGGAACAAACCGGGCTCCCCATCTTTTCCCGTGACAGGGTAAAACTGGGTGCCACCGGCCTTGAAGTTGGCCGGAGAGCCCGAGCGGGTGATCACCTTCGGGTTTGACAAAATTTTCTTATAAGAACGCTGCTGGATGAGCTTCAAGATGGAGCTAATGGGTCCCACCTGATAGGCCAAGTTTTTGCCAAGCTCTTCAGCGGCACCCGTGAAGCCCGCCTGGCCCAAACTCCCTTGGGCGTTGGCACTCGGCTGCCCGATGAGGCCGGCTTCTGTGTCGTTGGTTTGGCTCACTTCAAGAAACAGAACATCCGCACCAATCACCGCCCCACCTTTGCTGGTTTGGGAAACACCGTCCTCAATCTTAGGATGCACCGACTGAGCAATCCGCAACGCCAAGGCTTTTTCCCGTGCCGTGCCCGCCACACCGCGCAAAGTCACAAAACGACCGTAGTTCACTGCACGCATTTGTGTGATGCCATACTGCACGAGCAGCTCATTGATGGCGGCCACAATGCTGTCGTTGTGACCACTGGAACGCTTCGTTTGATCTTGAAAGGCATCAGGATAAGTTCCCTTGAGACTCTCGAGGCGCCCCCGTTCCAAATGAGAAGCCGCTTTGCCCGTGACGAAGATCTTACGAGCAGCCAGATCCAATCGCGCTTCCACACCACCAATGCGTCGCACCTGACGCAGCAGCTTGCGCAAAGAAGCTTGGCTGCGCCGAACCACAACCGTGGTTTGATAGCTTTTGCCCGAGGCCAAGGTCACCTTCACTTGGGCTTTTCCCACACGCCGGGCTTTGAGGGAAACCTCATCACCACCAGGGGGAACACGCACGCTGAGGATCCGATCGCGGTCGATCTCCACTTCCTTCACAACCCCGCGGTACTCCAGCTGTGCCGATTGGCCCAGGTCCAGCTGCAATTGCGTTTGAGGCTGGCCAACCTCCAGTGTTTGGGGGCTGGCAGCCTGTGCCGCTTGACCGGCTGGCGCCCAAAGGGCAACGGTTGCGACCGCACAAGCCACAGCGGTGGGCAAGAGTGGAATTGGGAAGGAAAGCGCAAAACTCATGGGTTGACACCTTATGAAAAGAGAAAGGGATTTGAGAGTGAACGGATTGGCGTGGGATCAATTGCCCCCGGCACCACCCGCATCACCCTCCCCCACTTTGGGAAATGCTTCGGCTGTATCAGGTCCAGCCATGTTCACATCAGCTGCCTCTGCTTTCTTCCCAGAATCCTGAACTCTCTTTTTCATGCCTGCGTACTTCTCACTCTCGCCGGAGATGGCCGCGTTCACCCGACCGATCTGATTGCGCACAGTGGTGCCAAAGAGCGAAACCACGCCCACCGATCCCAGCACGACCAAAACCATCAGCACCACGTACTCGGCTGTGTTGGCACCTCGTTTGTTTCTCAAGTTCAGTTTCGTTTTCATGTTGTTTTTTCCCCTTTGAAGAGATGAGAGGATCACCCCGTGCGATCCGTTTCTTTTGCAGTTGTGTGTCAAGATACGCTGCAATGCGAGGGACATCTTGCTCGGCTCAGTTGCCCAAGAGGGAGTCCAAAACGTGGGAAAGCGGCTGAGAGACCTGTGGAAGAAAGGTTCCAACCTTGGTGTGCTGCGGCAGAGCCACCCAGGCCGGCCAGAACAAAGACAGTGTGATTTCAGCCTCTTTTGGAACGAAAGCTCCCTCAAAGGTGGACATAGCAAACTGCATGCGGCCCCAGATCTTTTTTTCCGCTCGCATCTGCTCATAGAGTGCTGTTCCCCCCTGCAAGGCCAGCAGTGCTGCGGGTGGCTCCGCATTGAGGTCCTCTTTTGGAGGTTCAAGGCCAATCAGGGGGGCCACCGAACAAAACTCCGTCTTTTGATCGGCGTCTGAAGCAAAAGAAAAGCTGACGTCTTCGCTGCAAAAGGCTTTTCTGTTTTCATGAAACTCTCGCTGGGTCCACTGAGGCTCTGCCACAAGCACTCGGAAACGGAGTGAATCGCGCAGCTCCTGAGCATTCTTTAAGCCCACAAAGCCAAACTTAAACTTCTGAGAGCGTTTTGTGCGACGTGAGAAGTGTTCATACTGCTTGGCCCAATTGACCATGGGGTAACCCGATCGTTTGTCAGAACCCCTTTCCATAAAGTGTTTGAAGTCACTGCAGTACTTCTCCATGGCTCTTTTTCCGTCGGCCCCTCGCGACACCATTTTCACAATGGTCTCCCAAAATGTCTCGGTCACCTCGCGGCACACACTGCCCGACACCAAACTGGCGATGTTTTTCACTATGTTTTCCTCGGAAACAATCGGGCAAAGATAGGTGTAGTCTTTCACCTCAAAACGACGGAAACACTCCGGACGCGATTCTGGAGACTCGCCCACACACCGCTCCGCTTTCAACTCAGAATAGGTGATCTGTCTCTTTTCACAGACCCGCTCTTTCTTGCGAACCCGTCTTCCCCGGGAGTCCACCGTCTCCACTATTTCTTCACGGCACACCTTCGCCTTTCGCATCTCTCGCAAACTCAGCGCGATCCGCAAATCGACCGGGTCGTTGATCGCCGTCATGGTTGAGTTCAGGAATTTTTCATTGACCTTTCGAACACAAAAATTGCCATCACTCATGGCCTTCAGATCTCCGGCCAAATCGCTCTTTTTCAACTCCACAATGGAGGCGGCCTTTCCAAGAAAGTTGTCGGCCCCGTCAACCCAACTGCCCGGATCGAGCAGTGCTGTTGCAGGTCCAGTCACACCGATCCCACAAGGCTGCACAGCAAAGCGCAGGGGAAAGACGCTAAACAGTGAACTTTCAGCGCTTTGCAAGCCCGCCTTGATTTGATTGAGCTCAGCCTGACTCTCTTCCTCAAACGCCAGCAGGGGTCCTAGAAGCCAGGGGAGCATCTGCCCCTCGGCTTCTCCCTCGGCCTTCATAGAGGTGGCGTGGCAAAGGGTCTCCTTGGTTCCTTCCTGCTTCAGGCCCTGAGGAGGCTCTGTGAGAAAGGGAACTTTGCTGTTTCCTTGAAAGGTGAGGGCGACCGAGCTTGGTCGGTTCAAGGTCGCCACCTCCAACGCGCGAAGCGGGCTGGTGTGGGCCGAAACGTAAGAGAGAGGAGAGTTTGTGGCTCCTTGGAGATCCACCAAGTCCCGAGAATACTCCGAAAGGCCCATGGCCACCTGCATGTACTGCTTGCCCACCTTGTGGGTGATGTTGAAAATGTCCTGGACAGGATCATTGAAAATGCCCGTGAGCCGGCCTGCAGCGTCTTTCGCCGCATCGGCAACTCCGTAGGCCACCACTCGCCCTATGCCGAGATAATAACTCAACACAAGCACGTTGGCATTGATGTGAATGCTGGCGGCAATGGCCTGGTTGTTGAAGGCGAGCTGGTTCATCAAGCGTGCATGGCCCTGAGCCGCTGACTGTGCGGTCGCATCAGCAACGCCCTGGAGGGCTGCTGCGTTTTCGCCACGCCTCCCCATGTAGAGTGAGAGGCCAAGGGCAGCAAAGCCCAAAATGACAAAGACGAGGAAGAGAGGAACAAAGGTGCCTCTCTTCGACTTGAGACGTGGGTTCATGGACAGCTCCCTTCATCGATCAAACACTCCGGACCACCTATTTCAGAGGCCACCTTTTCTTGAATTCCATTCAGCACCTTTTCAACTTCGGCTTTGGCATTTCTCTTCACTTCTTCGACCCCTTCACGGACCAGGTCAGAGACTCTGTCTCGGGCTTCGTCTTCGATTTTTTCGACCACTCGATCGACCATTTCTTCAGCCAGCTGCTGGGCAGTTTCCGTGGCGGCAGCACGACTGACTTCTGCGCTTCCCAATGAACTTACGGTAGCGATAAACCAAAGTGTTGCACTGACCGCCTTCAGGGAGACCACCATGACCCCATACTCACCGATGTATTCGCAGCGATCGTTCGCGTTGTAGTCGTACATACAGTTTCCGGTGAAGCGTTCTGTGCGCGAACCACTCGGATCCATGATTTTTGCGGGAAGAGAAAAGTAGTCTCCCTGGCCGATCCAGCGATCTTGAACGCCCGACTTCAGGGTTGAAAACCAGCTCCAACCCAGAAGGCCAGCGTGTTGATAGTGAGGAGAGTGATAACCACTGTCGTGATCGGCAAAGCGCACCTGCAAATGGGGCCGCAGTGCCTCGTTCCCAATGAGAGAGGCAGCACCCGGCTCTGTTCTCTCATTCAGCATTTTCATGAGCAATTCGTGAGCGCTCTTCCAAGGGCTCGACTCCGCGTCGAAACGGGTCATCACCGCCCCCCGCGAGCGAGAGTCGGGCAAGGGCATGAGAAGGCTCAACTTCGTGCTCAAGCCGCCATGGGATCCATCGAGAAAGTCAATAGCTGTGCCCGCACCCAGCAGCGACTGCTGTGCTGCGTGCAGCGCCGCAAACCCCCGGCCAAAGGTCTCCCCCGAGGTCTGCCGATTCAACACGTCTTGGGCCCTCGAGATATCTTGGCGCCGCTTCTCCGCTCCCCTCAAACTCAGAAACAGATCGTCTTTTGAAGCTTGAGCTTCTCCGAGCAGCTCCTTTTCGAGCAGGTCAGCTTGAGGGTCAGGCGACCAGCGTTCGAGCTGTTCTTGACGGCCGGCAATATTCATCAACCTGCGCTCCCTCTCGCCCAGGCTTCCGGAGGCTTCTCCCGTGCCCTGTGAACTGTCGTAAGTCTGAGATTTCACGCCGCTGTCGCGCCCGGCCACCTCTCCGCCCTTTGTGCGCAGCAGGTTTTGCCCGCGGATCACATTCATGACCCGCCCTTCCTGAACACGATTCAGCTCAAGAATAGAGAAAAGAAGCAACAAGCACACCGGCATAAAGATCAGAAATTCAGCTGTGTAGTTCCCCCGTTTCGTTTTCAGATCTTTCACGCTCGTCATGACATGTTCCTTTCAACGCTTGATGTGATCACTTGGGGTGGCGAGTTTTCGGCTCCAGCTTTCCCACAGACTGTGCTGCGTGGTGCCGCCTGTTTCTTCACAACCTCCCCACTGCCGGCTCAGAGGTGCAACCAGCAGGGTGCGAGCCCCCTCAAAACAGCGCGTGTGAGCGTTTTCAAATCGAAAGGTGTCTGCTTCCAACCAGGCCAAAGAGAGCGAAGTTTTCATGGGCACAAATCGGAGATCTTCCGGAAAATCCATGAGAAAGGCTGTGAGTTGCGACTCCAACTGCTGCATTCCCGTGGTCACCCACTCCTCTGGGCTCCTCCCGGCTTGGGTCAGAAGATCCGCAACTTCAAAGAGCTTCGGAGAGGCACCCGTTGAACTCGCCAAGGCAGCGGCAGCCGGTGGAAGAAGCTGCAGCAGACCGGCCGTGAGATCCTCTGCCAGGCTGGCCACTTCGGCTGCTCCCTCCCCTGCCTCAACGTTGGAAGAGTTGAACTGAGTTTTCACGCGAACTCCGGTGAAGTCTCGATCAAGCTCAAACTCCAAACCCGAGCCCACCAGTTTCTTTGCCGCACTTTGCAGCCAATACATACTCCACATCACCCGACCCGCGAAGGGAGTCTTGGGGCGGTACAAATAACTCAGCTCAAGATGAATTCCACTTTCATCAAAGTGGCATTTTTCAATACTCGTGAGCGCATGCGCCATCCAAATGCCCGAGAAGAGTGTGGTGACTGTTTGAACCAAGGTTGAATCTATGTCGTGGGCAGCACTGAGCCAGCCTTGAACTGTCTGGCTAAGCTCTCCGGATTCATTCGCTTGATCGCCCCAACCCAGCAAGTTCTCCGGCAGGAAAGACTCCAGACTCGGTGCAACCAAGGCCATGCGGCTGGCGACCTTTCGCTTAACCAATCGCTCCACCTCAGGAGCACACTCTTCTCCCTCTTCTTGAAGGTTCATGATGGTTTTGCGTCGAAACCCAGAAGCATTCACCTGGGTCGACTCCACAAGGCCTCTGCGTGCACCAACGTAAGCCGCGTGATTCAAAACATGGCGCTCTGAAATGAAGAACCCAAACTCCACAAGGAGCAACAACACCAAGAGAAAGACAGGAAACACACAGATAAACTCCGTGGTGGAGATTCCCTGCTTGTTTCGAAGTGGTGATGTCCTCATGCAAACCTCATCAAGATGTCCCTGGCGAATCTCTCCAGTTTCCTGAAGAAACAAAAAAGCACTTGGTGAATTCACCACGTCTTAGGGCCCTCGGCGAGGGACATCTTTGAAAGGGACACCCATGTATCAGCTCGTTCAGCACATTTGCCCAAGACGCTTCCGGCCACTGCTTGTCCACAGCGCCTTGCTTCCGCTCGTGATTCTAGCCTTGTGCAGACCATCGCCCGGGCACCCCAACCCCCCGCACCACTCTGAATTGCCATCAACAGCCACAGCCACGGAGGAAGCCCAGAAGGTGCTCTCTGCCCTCACGGGCATGGAAGGTCTCGTGCCCCTGGGCCGGGTGATCACCCAAATGAATCGCTCCAGGCCCGTCGAACAGTTTTCTTTTGAAGTGCGGCTCAGCCCCGATGAACTCAAGAGCCAGCTTGACAAAGCCTTAGGAGCCGGTTTCCGCACGCAATTTTTCAACTCTCCTGGCCTCACGACCCGGAGTT
>JANQPW010000498.1 GCA_028285285.1 Silvanigrellales bacterium | reverse complement strand
TAGCCGTAACCCTTTCCGGCCACATGACGCAGCATGGGGTCTGTGGAGTTGGGGTCAAGCTCAATCACTTTGTCGGTGATGCAGTCAACATCAGTTGAGTTGAGATCGTTGCAGAAAACAACTCTTTGGACCCGGTCTTCAACACCTTGAACGGTTATGCCGGTGTTACGGGGTTGTTCGTCAACACCCGTGACATCAATTTTTGCAACGGCCCAGTTTGACCAGCCAATTTCCTCAACAGGAAGACCATTGATGTCAAAGCCCTCTCTGTCTCCCGGGTCATAGGTGCGCACACGGTACTCAAACTGCGCGTGTTTGAGGGGTTGACCATCGGGGCCATTCTCACTGAAGACCGAGAATGAGGCAAAGTTTTCTGCCAGTTTGAAGGTGAGAGTGCACACTCCTTCAAGACAGCGTGATTCTTCCACCGTGCCATTGAACACGTTTCGGAACTGAATGTCACTGGCCAGGTCGCCTGCATCGGGGTCGAAGTAGCCCAGTTTCGCTCTGTTCGACTCATCCGCATAGAAGGCAGCGTAGTCGTCGCCCATGGTTCCTGGCTGAAACACGATTTTGTTTTCAAAAGCGGCAAGTTCAGCCTCACGGCCCTCATCAGTGAGCCCGGCGGGAACCCGAACACGCTTGATAATAATATCAACGGTAGTGTCTTCACATATGTCGAGAGTCACTTCGTTCTGAACGTTACCTTCAGCGGTGTTCACCATACACGAATGATTAGTGGTTGTTCCGTCTGAGTTGAGCTTCAGCTGAGCGGGCTCCCCACCCACGTCTGCCCCATAATAGTGAGTTGACCCTTCTTGAGGATCAAAATAGATCTTTTTGGAAATAAAGAGACCCGTGGCCAAACCGGGAGTGTCTGGCAGATAAATGAACGGAGAGGCCTCTGTCGACGATGGATCCAAACCATCGAAGGCGGTCATTTCGCAGAAGAGATCATTCCCACGACGATCTTTAGACGGATCCAACTCATACTCGGCAGAAGCTGATCCACGCCCCTGACCATCGAGAGTGACCGGCCCACGCAACTCACGCTTTCGCAACACAATGGGTCGCTCGCCTGTGGCCAGTCGTGCTTTAAACTCAATCTTCAGCCACATTTTGCCAGATGAGTTGTCGGGATCGATGAAGTCTGCAGAACAGAGAATGCTCGTGACCTTGTCTTCACCAGTCTCGGGATCCAACTTTTTCAGCGGCCGCAGATCCACTGGAAGCACGGAGGGTATATCGTTGACAACGGTCACCCTGAGTTTCTTTTGATTGGCGTCTTCGCGGCCACCTTTCGTGTAGAGACGAACCCCAAATTCATAGGTTGCACCCACTGTGAGGTCTGTGATTCGGAAAGAGTTTGCAGTTCCGGGAACTTCACCGACCATCTTAGAAAAGTCAGCCCCCATATAAACCCGGTACGACAAAATATCACTTCTGATGGAGCGTTCCCATTCAATGATGTATCCGCCTCCACCATCTTCCGCTTTCTTGATAGAGCGAATTCCGGTGAAGTTTCCTGTTGTTTCTGAGTCAGTGCATAGCTCCACTTCATTCTTGTCTTCAGGAAGACCACTGTGAATGTAGCGAACGTTGAAGCAAACCACTTCATCAATAGAGACATCCCGGGTTGGGAAGAACGAATCAGCAGTATTGCCGGCAGGGTTCCAGAGGGTTTCTCCTTTTTTGCGCTCCCGGATTTCGAAACCCATGTCATCGCCATCATAGGGAGTCAAAGCCCAGCTCAGAAGATAGTTGCCTTTTTCGAGAGGTCGGATACCTTCCAATCCCGAAAACAGGAATGCCTGATGGCCTGTACAAACTTCGTTGTCTCTCCCGGGAATCTGCTCGTCGTTCACAACAACGCGAACAGAGTAACAGTGTGAGTCAAACAACCGAAGGTCTTTTGTTAGAACCGATTGTTTCTTTGTTCGGGCAACGGGGGTCGTGAAGTCGTATTCTCCCCCATCTTCCTCGCGCTCGTAGATGGCATAAAACGCATCGTCAACCTCCACGAGAGGGTTCCAGATCACGCGCCACATGCCAGAAGAGGCCGGCTCAACGCGATCCACGCCACCGAAGGTCAAACCTTCGGGAAGTTTTTCGTCAATCTGCGGTGCGCAAGATAAAGCAAACGCGAGAGCAAACAAGACGATACTTTGAAGAAGTCTCTTCATGCTCGTGTACTCTCCCCTCCGACTGTAGTCTCATCTGGCACAGCACAGAGTGACCCTGTGAGCGCCTTTCCCCTTCTTTGGTTCTCGGCCAGCCGTAAGAAAAAAATAAGGCTATTTTGTGTTTTTCCTAAAGAAGACTTTCTAGAGTGAAAGCAAGAACTTCTCATGAGAAGGGCGAACCGAACCACACCCAAAAGTGCAGTGAAAACAGAGGGAGCCGGGAGTTTCCCACGACTACCGCCTTAAGATTCGGATGTTATTTTACAAATTCAATATTGGCGCGCAGCGCAATGGTTTTCGTGTTGGAGTCTTCACGATTCACGGTGTCGGCAGCCCGAACAGACCAGTGATAGACACGATTCTCTGAGCTCGTGTTCACGACATAGGTGTAGAGGTTGGTCTCAGCATTGTAGTAGGCCGGATCGCCAGCCTCAATGGTGACTTGAAGGCTTTCTTGCTGAGGCCCCTCATAGATTCGAAACTCGACAATTTCTTCCGACGGAACCCCTTCCCAGGTGATCACCATAGTGAGGGGCTCTTCTCCATAATCGAGAGCTGAGATTCCTTGAAAAGTGATGTCTTCTTCTTGGTCGGTGCAAAGCTCATCCGAAACAGCGTTCTTCAAGCTCTCCGGAACATTGAGTGGAACCAAGGTCGTTTCCAATTCAACCCAGTAGCAACGCACAACTCCCCGATCGATCACGCCAGCATCAAACACGCTGTTGCTTGTGAGGTCCAAGGGAATGATGTCGGCACGAGACAAGCTATCGTCTCCCGCAATTCGCGAGTAGATGGCATACCGCATGCCCGGAATGGGCAAAGCACTCCAAGACAGAATGTAGTGGCCGTTGGAGTCTTGATCGATGGCGGTGAGACCCTGAAAAGTCAAGTCTCGCTTCTCTGTGCAGAGAATATTTTCATTGGTGTCTGTCACCAGCTTTTCAGTGGACACGCGAACCACAAAACACCTCGACTCCTGGAAGAAGAGGATTTCTGAGGTAAAGGTCGTCTCCGAAGTTGAAAAGAATGGCTTTTCGTAGTCGAATTCTTCATCTTTTCGGGCCTGATAGATGAGGTAAACCGGCGACTCGTCGGCCGCTACCTCCCAGCTCAATGTCCAGGTACCATCGGAGTTTTCTTCAAGAGCTGTCAAACCCTCAAAGGGTTGATCCACAAACTCATCATCTTTCTCAATCCCGCAGGCTCCCAGAACCATGACCAGACAACACAGAATGAAGCCTGGAAGCACCCGGAGCGCCCTCAGAGGCAAATGTGTTTTTGTTTGGCACATCATGGCCCGAACTCCCTGTGACTCACCCTAACACTTCTCACAAGCTCACTCCGTACTGTTGACACGAACGCCTCACCGGAGTGTAGCTACCAATTCCCTGCGCCGTTGATTCATCGGCGGTAGCCCCATTTCCAAGGGCACCGAGACTTCCCTTTCCAGCGCAGAACACCTGGTCATCTTGAGTAACAAAACAGGTGTTTCCTTGCCCAGCGCTCACAGCAACAATGCCAGTCGCTGGACTTGACACTTTTGTCGGAACAAGCGCGTCGGCAGTTGAGCCGAGTGCAAGTCGACCCTGATCACCTTCACCAAAACAGTAGAGTTCTTGAGAGGTTGTGATGGCGCAACCGTGTTCATCTCCCATGGCCATTGTGACGACATTGCTCAATCCAGTCGGGCTTGTCGCCGCCTTTGTGGGGGTTCCCAGGTGGCCATCGGTGCTCACAATACTGTTGTCACCAAGCTGACCTTTGCTGTTGTCTCCCCAGCAATGCACAGCACCACTGTCAAGAACCACGCAGGTGGAGTTGCCGCCTGCAAAAACGCCCACAGAGTCGTTGAGGGTTGCTGCGGCGACCACATCGGCAGCAGCTGCAAAGCTTGAGTTCGAGGCGGTTGAAAGGCCTAAGATACCAAGCTGATTGTGAGAATTGCTTCCCCAGCACTTCACCTCACGAGAGCCAGCTGCTCCCGTAAGAACACAAGTGTGGTTGTTGCCGGCGGCAATGGAAACGGCCCCCGTCACACCAGCACTCTCTTGGAAGGTGTGAGACTGGGTGGTTGAGTCGGTGTCAGCGTCGGAGGTCGTGTCGTAACCCAGCTGCTCCGCCGAGTTGAGTCCGGCACAGTACGCCTTTCCGTCATCG
>JANQPW010000496.1 GCA_028285285.1 Silvanigrellales bacterium | reverse complement strand
AGTTTGACGGCGGTTTTCTAGGGAGAGACTTTGTGTTTGCCGCTCCTGACTCGGGTTCTACGGCACTTTACACACCCAAGATCCAAAAAGCAGGGATGTATTCTGTTTTTGTGAGAGGAAAGAACCACCGTGGAGGACAGCCCTCAAACCCCCGCGCAACAGAGGCACCGTTGGTTCTCACCCACGGGGAAGGAACAACGGACCTCCAGGTCAATCAGCGTGTTTTTGAAGGTGGGTGGATCAAACTCGGAGACTTTTCCTTTGATGCTGACGACACAGCCTCACTTTTGTTTGAAACAGCTGCTGCAAACGGAAACGTGAGCGCTGATGGGGTGCGGTTTTTGAGAGATGGTGGAAGGGTCCCTTTGCAGGAAGCTCTTGCGTCAAGAGGTTGGGTCATGCGGGCCCTGCCAGAACCAGGTTTGCCTCCTGGGACCGATCAGAGCAGGCCGTTCCTGAGTTTCGCAGGCGAGCTTTCTTCCGAGGGCCAAAAGAAGTACCTGGTTTGGCGCATCCAAAACCCCTCCGACGAACGAAAGAGTCTGGTCTTGCGAGGTCAAGCAGGTCTGTTTCTCAAGCCGCTGCAAATTGAGACCCGCTCGGAAGTTTTTGTGCGCACTCCGGTTCTTAGCGAACACTTTTACTTTCAACTTTTTGAGGGCAACGAGCTCATTGACACCCGGATACCTTCCTCAGAGCTCAAATTTCAGAACATGGATCTCGTGTCGCAAGGGTGCACCCTTTGAAGACTCTGCAGGGGCGCTCAATTTGTCACTTTTTGGCGCGGGCGATCAGACTTTGGTGTGGAGACGTTGACTTCAGGATCACAGGTTTTTCAAAAAGACAGGTTAATTCTCGAATATAGAACAATTCTCTCTTTTTCAGTTGTTGGCACGAACCTTGCCTCTTGGGGAATGACCCGATTTTAGAGGAGTGTCTCATGAAAAAGCTTGGAATAATGATTGCGGCGGTGAGCCTTGGGGCCTGCACGCAGCCAAACTCATATGTGAAAGATCAAACGTGGGCAAAGGAATTATGAATTCGACATGTCTCAACTTGGTCCGTTCGCTCAATCCATGAGAACAACGGCGCCAGGATCAATCCTTGGTGGTTCCGTTCGCTTTGCACCTCAATTTATGCGAACGTATAGACTTCTGATAGGGCGTGCAGACGGTTTGGGGGTTTGGGGTACTTTCTTTTCAGAACTTTGAAAAAGCAATTGAATCGCTCAATGACTCAATTGATCCTCCCTGGAGAAACGACCGCGAGAGGGATGGCAGCATTCAAAGATTTGAGTTCACGTTTGAACTCATGTGGAAGACAGGAAAAAGAGTTCTGGCCGATCACGGAATCGAGGCTCTGTCTCCAAAGGCGGTGATACGCGAAATGGCAGCTCAAGGTTGGATAGAAAGTCCTGAGAAATTCATGCAATACCAACAAGCGCGCACCTCTCACGTGTATTTGGAGTCCGTGGCCGTGTGGGTTGCAAAGCAAATCCCAGACTTCTTGACCGATGTCAAAGGACTTCTGCAAAAGTTCAAAAGCCTGTGAAGAACACTCCTATAGTACAAGCATCAGAGATTGGTCTTTTGGATGACCAATTGAAGAAACTGAAAGAGCTGGTCGTTGCCCACAAAGCCGGGGTGTGTGATTCTGTTTTTGTGTTTGGCTCAAGGGCGCTGGGAATGCACCGGCCTTATAGTGATGTTGATCTTCTTCTTGAAAACTGGAGCTGTCTTTCTGCTTCGAAGCTTGCCGATGCTCTTGAGGAGTCAGATCTTCCGTACAAGTTTGACTTGGTCAGATCGGAACTCCTTTCGGAGGCCTATGCAGCTGAGGTTCACAGAGAGAAAAGGCTTCTTGTCAAATGATCTGAAACTTGGAGTGTCACGTGAGCTCTTTCTTTTCTCCTTCTTGGACGAGTGCGATTGCCATTCTGTTTGCCACGCTGGGCTGCGTGCAGCAGAGGTTCCAAAACGAACGACTTGAGGCGCCCGAAAATGGGGCCAGGCTCCAGATCAGAAAATCTTTTGATCCCAAAACTGCGCCTGATGTGGTTTGGCAATCAACAGTGGCTCTCGTTACCAATAAGGGAGAGGCCTACGGTTGTTCGGGTGTGTTTGTCGAGAGCCAGCCCTACCCTCTTTACGTAACAGCAAAGCACTGCTTCACCCTCAGTAATGAACCAGACAAGAACTGGATTCAGAGAAAGCCTCATGTTGCTCACTTGCGGAAAGAGCCCTTTCTCAACAAAGAGAAAATTCGTCCCTCGAATTCTGTTTTTGTGGAAATCGAGACTCTTGTTGCAAAAAAAGACGAGGATATTGCGTTGCTGATTCCAAAGACATCTAGAGGCAACGACTTGTCTCAGATGGGGTTTCAGCCAATCCTCAGGTCGAGCTCGGGGTTCGAGGACAAGGAGCCCGTCGTGATCGCTGGGTTTGGAACGACGCGGAGCTTTTTTTTCAGTGACTGGACATTGGGGGTGCTGCGCTGGGGAGAAACGGTCGCCTCAACTTCTCTTTTGGGCACCTGGTTCGAGCCAACTCCTTCAAACACCTGCGCGGGTGACTCGGGTGGTCCCGTCTATCGACGGGGTGCAAATGGGCAGTGGGAGCTGGGTGCAGTCACTGTCTTTGGAGTTGGCAAGTGTGGCTCGGTGTTCGGAACCAAGAAAACGCGCACGAAGATCATGAGCGACATCAAGTTTCCAGAAAATTTTGACGAAGAAACCCTTTCGTCTTTGGGCTGGTTTTCATCGAAGTATTGAGCTTTCGTTCAAGGCTAGCGATTCACCTCGGTTTCCAAAAGAAAATCCTGAATCTTGACACCTCGAGACCATTTGGTTTCAAAGGGCGTGTTGCAGATGACGGTGAGAAAGGTCTTGGGGAATGCCTTGTGAAACCAAAAAAACTCTTCGGGGCTCGCACTGCCGAGCTTGACCTCATAGGCTTCTCCGTTACTGAGGAAATCAATTTCATGTTTTCCATGGCAGAGATACGGAAGCGCGCCCTCGAGTTCTCTACCTTGCCTCATTTCCCGGCGCCACAGCTCTTGGGCCACGAGCCATTCAAGAAAAACTCCTTGGCGAGATGGAGGCATAGCTTTGAAGGAGTCCACGCTGAAAACCCGGTCTGATTGAAAGGCAATTGCCCCCAAGAGATTGATGAAAGGAAACTTTGACTCTTTGCGTGGAATCCAGCGCTGCTTCTGTAAATCGTAGGGTTGGGACTGATGAAGGAAGAGCGCAGAAACAAAGACGTCTATGTAAGAAGCAGCCAAGCTGTTGTTTGCCAAGCCTGACTCCCTTGCGGCCTTTGCTAAGCTGATCGGAGAGGCCCCTCTGAGGCTGAGTTGACTGAGCAAACTCAGGGCACGTGAGCGGGCCCTTCCTGATTTTGCAATTGCTCCTAAAATCCAGTCTCTCACAATTTCGATCACGTATGGCTCAATTAGCCCTTCTTTTAGGAGGGAACTCGCGGCAACGGGAGATCCACCTGAAAGGAGATATTTGATCCAGTTTTCGGGGTCCTCAACAGAAGAGTGTTCGCAGAAGCTTTTATAGCTGAGAGGGGTGAAGATGAACTGAGTTCGGCTGAGTTTTCCCTTTCTGCCCGGTAGTCTCTCTGCGCCGGAGATCAGATCTTCAGCGTGAGATCCGGTCGTCACAATCAACGTGTCTTTCGTCAGGCCCATGTCCCAGAGGCGCTTAAGAGCCAGCTGCCAATTTTCCACACTTGTGATTTCATCAATGAAAATGTGTCTGAGTTTGTGCGGGTTGAGCTGGCTCACCAATGCTTCGCAGCGCTGAAAGAGGTCGCGCGAATCGATGAGATCATCACCATTGAGGTAAAAGCAGGATGCTTGCCCCTGACTGTCATAGGTTGCGGAGACCATGGTTTCAAGCCAAGTGCTTTTGCCGTATTGACGTGGTCCTCTCACAACAATGAGTCCCGGCTCAGTTGGAAGAGTTGAAAGTCCAAAATCGACTTCGAACTTGAAGTTCTGCTGGCGATAAGACGCAAGTGCGGGGAGGTCATTGGGTGAGAGTTCCCCCCCCCGCAAGATCTTTTCATTAATATTCATTGAAATCTCAACACCTTTACTTAACGTTTCAAACGTTAAGATCTTAACGTTTGAAACGTTAAGATGCAAGCGTCAAGGAATCGCAGGGCCATTCAAGGCCGGCATTCAGTCATTTCCCAAACAACCGTCTCAGCAGCTCTTTCAAAATCTTGGGAGATTTCTTCACGCTGGTTTCGGTGCGCTTCACAGCTCTCGTTCAGGTCAATGCGCTTGATGCGGTAGCGACCGCTTCCCTGGTAGTCATACTCAACAAATTGGCAAAAGCGGTGGGCGGAAGTGTTGATTGTGAAGTTGAGTTCTGCGTCTGAGCTTTGAGCCAAGCTGAAGAAGCGAAAGGCCTTGTGATCTGCTCCGTAAAAATCAGGAATTTCACCGTGGACTTCAGGAAGAACTCCTGGGCTTGCTTCTTCGTTGGAGCTTCCCACGAGGTAGTTTGTGAATGAGTCTGTTTTCGGAAACTTCTCAGGAATCTCTCCGTTGAGCCTCACAACAAACTGGGTTGGAGCGTCCCAGCTTCCCCCCACGCTCAAGAACCCGTTTTCGCAGGTGAGGATTGGTTCTTCGGTTTCAATTCGTTTTTGGTCGAAGCCAGCGTAAACAGTTTCGGTAAAAACAGTTTGGAATCGGCAATCTTCCCCTGCTTCATTGCAGCGATAAGACTCTCGACTTCCCACAACTTTCAAGGAAACAGATGCGATTGTCGCGGGAATGGAAATGCTCAGCTCTGGAATTCTCTCACTGCTGAGGGAAGCTATCTCTTCAAATTCTCGACCCTCTTTCGATCTCATTTCGATGAGCAGTTTTGGGCTTTCAAACCCCTGGTAGCGGTACACTTCTCCAGAGTGTGTTTCTTCAGATGGCTCAGCAAGTTGGCTCACGAGCTGTTGCACTCGTTCGGTGTTGAAGCTCACGCTCACCTGGGGTGTGATGGAGCGCCAGGTTCCCGCCAGGGTTTGGAGAAAAAAGTCTCCTTCCTTTGTGGTGAATTCAAATCGTGGGTTTCCCTCTTGGGCGGCCGCTGTGAAATGGCCCAGAGTGCCAACGACAAGTGCGAGCAAAGTCGATCTTTTGAGTCTCATGTTCTGTCTCTCCTTGAGTTGATGTGTTCGAGTCCGAATCAGCTTTTAAGCTAAAGGTGAGTGGTGACGTTGAGAAGCTTTCAACCCTTCAGAGGCTGTGCCCAAAACGTCATCCGACCTTAAGTTTTTCTTTGAGAAAGCCGATCTCTCCGCATCTGTTGGAGGAACCTGGAGATGGGAACGAAAATCACCGCGGCGGCAGTAATATCTCTTTTTATTGCAGGAGGTTGTGGTAGTAGCACAGGAAATTCCGAGGAAAAAAAGCCAGGTGGTGAAGAGTCCGACTCAGCGCAAAAATCGGCGGAAAACAAACCAAAGACAGGTGACTCGAATCAGAGCGTAAATCCGCCAGGAAAGTCTGCTGGAAAAGAAAATCAGCCACTTCCGGAGAGCTCTGACAGTGGTGACCTACGGCGGTCCGCAGAGTACAATGTGGCTCACAGCGGCAAGGCTTTGGGGCGTGGGGAGGAAATGGCAACACCATCCTCAGTGTCGAAAAGCAGTTTGAGCTCAGACTCGAAAACATCCATGATCGCTATTCCACTTATCCCGACAAAGCACTTTGGTATGGAGTCTTTGTTTCAGATGAGAACAGTGTCAGTTATACCTTTGCCTTCGAGCAGGTTCCTCAGAGTGTGCGGCAGCCCCTTATTGTTGAAAGCCAGATCACCAATTCGGAGTGGTTTCGCCTGGAACTGGTGGATTCTGTGAAAAACTCCGAAGAGTGTCAAAATCTTTCAGAGTGAAGAATCCATGACCAGGTGCTTTATTTCCTCATCATTTTGGTTCTCTAGCTTCAGTTGAAAACTTCGTCCATTTCCGAGATTCGGCACGGCATTTGCTCCAGGGACGATCCCAGGCTGGCTTGATCACCACAGGAGCACACCATGACAAAAACCTTCGCAAGCCTTTTTCTCAGCACGCTCTGTGTGGCCTTGTCGTTCGTCCATTGCGGTCAATCAAAGGGTGACAACCCGGCTGACTCTCGGCTCAGAATTTCCGCTGGAGGAACGGAAGTTGACGAGCGTTTGAAGGGCAAGTCCGCCTTTCTGGTGGACATCATGAAATTCCGCACTCCTGAGGGGCAAGTTTTGTTCCATCACGACACTTGCACAGGGACGCTTATTTCCAAAAAACTCATTCTCACGGCGGCCCACTGTGTGGAGGACACATCATTTGGCCCAAGCTATCCGGTCGACTGGAGAATCAGCATTGCCGCTGACTCGTGGTTTGAGCTCGATCGGTTGATGGACAATATGTTTTCGCTTGGAGAAAAACTGGAGCCCATCACAGGGCCTGAGTTTCTTGACCTCTATGAGGGGCCGGGCGAGTTTGTGAAAGTCACTTCCACTTTTGTTCCGAGTGCCTACGAAAAAAGAGAATCACCTCAGCAGGGCGCTGACAATGACATCGCTATTGTTAGGGTGAAGAAGAAACTGCAAGCGCTCGAAGTTGTTCCATTGGGAGACTTCAGCGCTCATCTTGGTGAAGAAGAGGCCATTCCGCTCACCATGGTGGGGTACGGCGTCACAGACTGCAAGGTCTCGCGAGACGTGCTGGAGCCAGACGACGAAACGCCGCTGGTTCAAGTGGGATCCTCGTTGGGTTTCCGCCAAGGAAAGTTCTTGTTTGATTTGCTTGCAGATACAAAGTACCGACGAGCCTCTGGAGTGAAAAACCTGCGTCTCATTCAACTTGACGCAACCGGTTGTGATGGAGACTCTGGATCGGGGCTCTTGAGTGGAGCAGCACCTGAAGAGATGGAGGTTCTCTTTGTGTATGGCGGAACCACGAGCACCGAGTCTCAAGAAGGGCAACGCTGGGTTGTTGGCGCCCAAAGTGTGCCCGTGGCATCTGCTCCCTTCTGTGAAGTGGCGAAGGCCGCTGGTTTTCAGTGGGAGTGGTGCCAGCAGAGTCTTGAAGAGTGAAACCCTTTGCAGTGAGATAAAGAGTTGGCCATTAAGTGGATTCTCGTCATTGTGCTGTTCTTTTTTGATCTGGGTCATGCCGCTCAGGAGGAGACTCTAGCTTCCTCTGTGGAGTCGTTTGAAGACAAGTCTTGGAAGAAACGCTGGAGTCGGAGCCGGCTGGAGGAGAAAAACAGAGCAAAGATCACTCAAAAGATCAGTCGCAGTGACCATGCGAGTTTGAGTGTGACCGTCTTCCCTGGGGACAGAAAGAAAACTGGGAAGGATGGTAAAGCCACCGAGAGGGCGGAAATCAAAGACAAACAACCGCTCGGCATGGACAAGATTGAGTGGTTCAAGTTCAGCCTTTTTCTTCCTGAAGAGATGCCCGAGGAGATCCCGAGGCTTGTGTTGGCTCAGTGGAAGCAAGACTGCGAGGGAATTTGCGACAAGAACCTCAATCCAATTGTAGCGCTTCTTTTTAACGGCCGAAAGCTGCTGATCAAGAGCTCAAACGATGATGGCAAGAAGACCCTTTTTCAATCAAGCCCCCGCATGGAGCTCAGGAATCGTTGGTTAGACTTTGTTTTCAGAGTTAAAATGAGTAGGCAAAAACAGGGTCTCCTTCAGGTTTGGATGAACGATCAAAAAATATTGGATCACCGCGGCCAGCTGGCATATCGAAGTGGGGAAGACTCGGGGTACTTCAAAATGGGTCTTTACCGAGACTCCATGAAAAAACCTATGACTGTGTATTTCGATGCTTATCAGCGAGGAGATCAACCCTCGAAGATCGATCATTGGTTGTCGTTTACCGACAAGAATCCGCAACAGAGATCCGATACTTCCGTTCGCCATCAGAAGGAGTTCTTAGCTGTTTGGCTTCCTGCCTGGCCCAGGCAGAGCGTGTCTGTTGATGAAACAATTGTTGTTCAGGCAGGCCAGACATATGATGGAAAAAATAAGCTTCATCGGTGGGTTGGAAAAGGTGATTGTTCCCAGCAAGAGGGTATGCCTCCCATGTTCAAGCTAGAAAAAGGATCAACCTTGCGAAACGTTGTGGTGCAAGGTGCTCCCGATGGAGTCCACGTTCTTGGGGACGATGTGGTGATTGAAGGAATCACCAACCTCGATGTGTGTGAGGACGCCGTCACTTTGAAAGGAAGACCCAAGAATGTTCTCATACGGAACTCCCAATTCCGCTACTGTCGCGATAAGGGTCTTCAGTTGGGAGCGGCTCAGCGGGTGACGATTGAGGGCAATACATTTTACTCGTGCGCAACTCCTATTCGGCTCAAGCCTGGCTCAAGGAAGATCATCGTTCGGAACAACATCTTCTGGAGAGCACGCTCCGTGGTGAAGAGCGAGGGAACAAGCGTGGGAGACTTTTCCAACAACACTGTGAGAGACACGTTGATTGTCAATGACAACAAGCTGGGCGGAAGATTGAACATCAGTGGCTTCAACAAGGTGAG
>JANQPW010000494.1 GCA_028285285.1 Silvanigrellales bacterium | reverse complement strand
CACTGCAGCTCGGTTGAAGATCACACCAGAGTAATTCTGCAATGCCACAGACTGGGGCTTGCCCACCGCTTCGGAAATGAGCGTCACTTCGTCTTGCCCTTCGGTCACAGCATTGTAAAGATGCTGCGAATCACGCGTGACCTCAGCCTGAAGCCCAATCACAGAAATCTCTGCCAGAAGAGGTTTCGACTGAGCGATTCCGGCCGGGTTGTAAAACACCGCATCTGCACCTTTCGCAAAGGCCACGCCTGTGTCTCCCATTCCAAGATGATATGAAGAGCGGTACATGCGCTGAATTTCAGTGGCTTCGGCCCTTTGCATCCCAAAGAACGCAAAGCAGCAGCAAAGAGCCATTGCCCACGTTTTTGCTGAACTGAACTGAAAAACCGCTCTCAAATCCACCTAACCCCCTTCCATCTTCTGGGTCTTCGGCAAATGAGAGCGGAACCAAAACGAAAAACTGGAGATGTTGAGGGAAACCGCACGCTTACAATATAAATATTTGTTTTTATTTCGAAAACTAGGGGAGGAAAAATTTTACCCGTTGCAGAAGCTTAGCTTGCTGGCTCCACATTTTGGGTCGTGGTTTCACCCTGGGTAGATCCCAGTTCAGGACGATCGATCTGCAGGAACTCCGCAAACTTCGCAGTGAGACCCAGCCACCTCTCAATACAGGGAAGCACCCGGTTCACCATAATTGCACAACTGTCCTTCAGTTCGTTGTGAACACAGAGAATCGTTGCATCTTCTACATTTTGGGCAACAGCATCGAGTTCACGAAGGCATCTTTCCGCATCGCAAGGGAGCTCATCCAAAGAAACACCGAGGAGGTCGATTGGTCTTGAGGCAAGCGAAAGAAACAACTGGCAATCATCAAGCAAAACATCTAGAGATTTTTGGTGAGATTTCGCTGCTTCCCACATTTGGATCGTCACCACTTTCAAATCAAAAATCAGAAGCTCAGCCATCTCCTGAGCCACTTGCAGGCTTTCAAAGGACATTTGCTCCGGTGTTTCCATTCTGGCTTCGATCAGATCGTCCGATGCCAAGTTCAGCACCTGAAAGTCGGGAGACTCGATATCGATTGTGCTGCCGTTAATAGATAACGCTGTGAGAGACATGCGGTTCTTTTGACCCCAAGTTTCCAGTTTGGAAACCAAAGCTCCCATCACGGATACCACCTGTAGGTTTGGCATTCTCTTCCCGTTGATCCTCACCTCAGCCATACTGGTTCACCCTCCTTCAGCCCAATGAAGTCACCGGCAGCGTCCTTCAAGACACCGCCCGTTTTCCCATGTCGCGGTTTTTCGCTTCCCTCTCCATCTGCCCCAACAGGCTGTGTGCCAAGTTGTTCATGGGGTCTATGCGCAAGATCTCTTCCATGAGAGACTGAGCTTCATCCCGCTGACCCATTTTGTACTTGAGTCCGCCAAGGGTGTAGATCATGTGAACGTCGTACGGGTGGTGAGAAACATATTTAGTGATAACAGCACACGCACCTTCATAGTCTTCCAGTTCGTGCGCCAACTTCACTAAATGGTAGAGGGCCGGCCTGTTTTCCACATTTAACTCACATGCGCGGAGAGTCCAATTGCTCGACTCTCGTGTTTCACCAAGCCCTTCAAAGGCCAAGCCAAGGCCCAAGTTCGCCATGTCGTCGTTGGGAGCAAGAGCAATAGCCTTGTGGAACTGAGGCACTGCGATGTTGTACTGTTTGCTCTGTAACGCCACCGTTCCCAAACCAACAAAAGTGCGGTGGCAATAAGGATCCAATTCTGCCGCACGGAGGTAGTTTTCCTGGCCATTTTCGAGATCACCCAGGCGTGTGAAACAATCGCCGATTGTTCTAAACAACCAGGCTTTTTGTGAGGCATTGAGAGAGGGGTCTTGGAAGGCGGCCTCAATTGCACCAATAGCGTCGACATACATCTGCGACTGCACGGCCTTCTCTATTTGATCAAAAGCCACTTGAATTTGCGAGACTTCAGATTTGGATCCCTGCTCGCAAAGGGATTTCACCAAACCAACGCAATCTGCAACGGTTGACTGGATAGGGAGATCATTTTCTAGAGCCTTCAGTGCTGACCTTCCCTGAGAGTGGTACTTCTCAGACTTTTCGGCAGCGTCTCGCATCATTTTGGCCTGACTGTGAATGTTTCCAGGAGAAAATGTTCGGCCAAATCGAGAAAGCCACTCTCCGACCCATCCTGAGCCATTTGAGATGACACGAATGTTGAAACTCACAGCGGCGAGGAGATCGTAGGTGGAGTCAAGGAAACGGTAGGGTTCCCCACCAATGGGACAAACAGGGTTGTGAATGACCACATCTGCTACAGCAA
>JANQPW010000491.1 GCA_028285285.1 Silvanigrellales bacterium | reverse complement strand
GGGCACTGTGGGGGTGAGGGTTTTTCAGCTTCGTGGCACCTGTAATCCGGGATCCTTCAACAGTTCCGCTGTGAGTGAAACCTGCCGCTACGAAGAGGTTCAGGTGGCCAGCCCGAATGGGAAGTGACGTTTGAGGCTCTCACAAGGCTCTCTTAGAAGTACTTCATCTCGATGGTGACGAGATCACCCGGCTTGTGCGTCACCACGCAGTCTTCGAAGCTGGGTTTACCAAGCCAAACGTTAGGGTCGCGGGAAAACCCGATTCCTTCCTTGGGAATTCCAAGAAAATTAGTGTTGAGCTTTCCATCGTTGTTTTCATCGTGAAGCACGGTTAGCGCTAGCTTTTCGGTCGGTGAATTCAGATTGAGTGAAAGGAGCAACTCTCCTTCTTTGGCCATGACTGAGTGTGATGTGAGGGCCTTTGCGGGCTCGTCGGGAAAGCCTTTCGCGGCACCAAACGCCAAGATGCGGATTTGCCCTCGGGAGTTGCGAATTCCGTTGAGCTTCAGTGCAACAGTTTGTGATGGACTTGTCATTGTCTCAGTCTCTCCCTTTTCGGGTGTTTGTGCCTTCTGTGCCTGGGCTTCAAACGGCATCACTTTTACCGTGAGAAGAAGGGGGCTCTGAAGGGCGAGGTGAGTCATCCATGTAAATATAGTCCTCAACTTCATATTCTACTTCACCTTTTGGTACCTTTACGGAAATGACATCGCCGCGAACACGTCCCATGAGTGCTTTTCCAACAGGAGACTTGTGGCTAATGCGACCATTCTTCACATCTGTTTCGTCTTCTCCCACAAGTTGGTACTTTTTTGTTTCTCCATCCTCGTCAACGAGAATGACCGTTGCTCCGAAACGGATCTTGTCGGGGTTTTGCTCACTGGGAACCACAACACGTGCAGCCTCAAGACGTTTGCTCAAAAATCGCGTGCGGCGATCGATTTCACGAAGCCTCTTTTTTCCGTACTGATATTCAGCATTCTCTGAGCGATCGCCCTGTTTGGCTGCAGCCCTCACCTCGTCCACGATTCTAGGACGTTCAGTTCGAAGGAGCCACTGCAGCTCATCAGCTAAAGCCTTGTGTCCGGTTGGGGTGATGAGAATGGTTGGAGTCGTGTTCAAATCGGTTGCGCCTCGCGGTGTTGAAAGTCACCGAGGAGCGTTGCGCAAGAGATGCACAGTGTCAAGTTTGGTCCAAGGGTCGGCAATAAGGCTGGAGAGCACTTCGGGGGCAGGGCAAGGCAGTGTTTTTTCTTGTTTGATCTGGTGCTTGTTTTCAATTTCAGCAAACACAAAAGGGTTGGTGAATCCCGTTCGGCGAATGATTTTCGACATCTTCTTGATCATCTTTTCTTTGAGAGTCAGCGAGGGTACCCAGTCGATGTGTCCACCGAATCCATCGGCGACCAACATGACCTGACCGCCGAGGGCTTGTGACCATTTCTTTGCCGTGTGTCCAATTAGCGCGGTGGGAATGGCGGCAGAAACGACAAGGCCTGTTGCCCCTCCAGCGACACCGCCTGCTCCCGTAAGGAGGAGAAACTCACTGAGCTTGAGGATCCATGGGTGTTTGAGAAGCTTTTCCCAGCCCTTTGAAAGGTTCATCGCTTCATGGCCTTTGTTGGTCACCTTACCCTTGGTTTGGGTTGAAGCAGCGGCCCCAATAAGGGCACCGAGTGTGGAGAGGCCCAGAGGGAGGGCAGGGAACAGGTGAACTTTGGCAATGTAGGTTGTGGTTAAGCCTGCGGCGGCGAGCCCCTCAGCTCCATCTTTCAGGGAGCTCTTGAAGATGTTTTCGTGAAAATTGCTGCGGTCAACCCAATTTGTGTTGATTTCTTTAGCTTTGTTGAGAAAGGCTTTTCCTTCGTGTCTTAAAGACCCTTCAAACTTGGGAACCCGAGTGTGGAGTTCGATGTTGCGATCTGCGGCTCCAGAAATGGGCACGCGATAGTAGCATTGTAAAGTAACATCACGCTGTTTCTCCACATCGCCAAGAACGAGATCGAGGCTAAAGATAACACCGTCCTTTCCAACCTTTGGCTGGTTCAAGCGGATGGGACCATCTTCCCCAAGCAAAACTGTAACTCTGGTTTCGGCTGGTTCTTGCTCATTGGGCTGAGCCAGGTTCAGACTTTGTGAGCTTTCCCTGGGAGTGCATGACGCCAAGAGAGGAGAGCACAGAACAAAAGGCAAGGCACAGACGAGCCCTTTTCGGCCAAAGAGGCAGAGGTAGAGGCGAGTGTGAAGTGTGATTCTTTTCGTTTTGCTTTTCTTCATCACCGAGTCGAACGATGCTCCTGATATCTGGGAAAAGCTTATGGTCTGGGTGCATTTCATCTGCAGACATTGTTGCCCAGTCAAAGCTCAGAGAGGCTTGGGGGAAATCACCGACATGAGATACATTTATGAGACCGCTTCTCGAAAAAAGACTCGGAGTGTTGACTATTGGGAGATCCGATCTCTTTGCCAAAACTCAATTTCAAATCGTTGCTCTTGGCATTGTTGCTTCTTCAGTTGATGCAGGGTTGCGTTCTTGCTGAGAAAGTCTCGCGATCTTTGCACTCTCAAGAAAAAAACGAGATCGGGGAGTCGTGCCCTCTTGAACCAGAAGTGACCCTTGCCGATTTGCAATTTGAATATCGAAACATGCTCGCCACTCTGGCTGCGACCGATGCGCCAAATTCAGCGAAAGAAATGTCTGTTGAGCGCGTTGCACTGTTGGCAGATCGTCTTTGCCAGAAAGATTGTAAGAAAGTTCTCGATTTTCTAAACATTGTGAACGATCATTTGAACGCACCAGAGTTTGACGAACTTGTGCACAGCTTTTCCAAACGAGCGCCAGTTACCGAGCAAGATCAGCGTAACCTTGAGCGTCGGGTTTTTGATTTCCGCGAACTGTCAAACGGAATCACCAGCTATCTTTCGAAGGGAAAGGGCGAGAGATTTACCCTGAGAGTGCGCGCTTTTGTGGAATTGGCTCGCCACCTCATGATTCTCAACAAGGAGTTGGTGTTTGCAATTGCCGAACGAAAAGAAGTTGGTCTTCGCGAGCGCTATTTAGACCCGAACTCAGGGTTTCAAGAATACATTGATGGCTTTGTGGTTCAGGCGCGCTCATTGTTGCTTCTTTCAGAAGTGGTGTTGAAAGTGAAAGCGGATCCCCAGTTTGTGAACAGTGCCGAGGGTGCCAAGCTTATTGCCGATGCCATCAATGATCTAGGATTTTTCTACGCAAAGTTTGCCCAGTCTCTTTCCAACCTCACAATGGGCATTGAAGATGATCACCCTCTCGTAGAGCAATTTCGGCTCTTCCAGGAGAGTTTCGAGCCCATGCCCTTTTCGGTGGTTGTTGAAACCTTTCAGCAGGAGTTCCAAAAGAACCCCGAAGATATTTTTGAGATTCCCGAGTACAACGAGAAGAAAAAGAAGTTTGAATCTGAGCCGAAGCATTTCAAAACAGTTCCCATTGCTCAGTTTTTTCACAACAGATCGGCTTCCGGTCAAGCGGGTGGGAAGCTGACGTCTGAGCCCAAATCACTTGCCACTGCGACCATTGCGCAAACGTACCGATGGAAGCTCAAGAGAATGCCGCCACTACCCCCGCGTGATGTGGTTGTGAAGGTGCAGCGCCCCAACCGTGAAGAACAGCTTGCCAGTAACATCGAGTTGAATAAGGTCTTTTACAAGATCAAAGATGTTCTTGTTGCTGGTGAAGAGTTTGCACCGCTCGTGAACCTGGTGTTTGAGCTGCTCATTGGCTTTGAAGATTCGGTTGCAAAGGAGCTTGACTTTGAGCTGGAGGCTGAAAACCTTGAAAAGGCCTACTCCTTTCTCGCCACACAGAAGGGAATTCAGGTTCCGCGCCCCATTTGGCGCTTGACCAAGAAACGAATTCTCACCATGGAAGCCATTCCTGGGGTCAATGTTGATAAGATGACTTCAGGCAGAGCGCGTTCCTTTGCGCCTGGCAAGGCAGCGGAGGCCTTCGTGGCTTTGCTCGATTCAGTCCTGTTTCAGTTCTTTGGGCTGGGACCCTTTGGTTTGGGCTGGATGCATGGTGACCTCCACCCGGGAAACAACAAAGCTGAGAGCTCTGGAGCGCTTGGACTCCTTGATTGGGCGAATGTGTTTGAGACCTCTGGTCTTGTTTGGCAGCCGACTCGTTCTGCCTGGGCGTTTTTCTTTGGCAATGAGGAAATGTTCGTTGACGCACTCGAGAAAATCAAAAGAGGCTCCCAAACATTGCGTCGGGAGGAGTTTGAGATTTTTGTGCGTGCTGAGATGGACAAACTTGAGCTCTACGACATTTCAAGCCGCAGTAAATTCGCCTTGGGGCAGAAGGCCGATGCCATTTTCAAAAGATGGAAACAGGTCCGCAGGTTGAGTGGTGGTGAGAGCCTGATTGGAAAAATGACCGTTGCCTATGCAAAAATTTTGAGCGAGGGAGTTCGGAGGTTCAACTGGCTGCCCACAGATCGCTATGCCAACCTCATCCGAACCACAGTTCCCATGGTCATGACGCAATATGGACTTTTGAGTAAGTCGGAGCAGCAGCACGTCTTTGACCTCATTGAAGAAAGATGGTGGCGCGTGTTGATTTTCGATTGGCCCCTGCGGAGGCTCTATGGTGAGGTGCACTACCGTTCGGGAAAGAGTATGAGAAACTTGTTCCGTTATGTAGATCAAAAAGCAGAGGCGGCAAAGGAGTTTCTGCAGGGGTGCACAACCAAGCTAACGGGAAGTTTGAAAAGAGGAAAGCGCGTGGTTGAGGGAGGGAAATGATGAACTCAAGACATCTTGGGAAGAGAGTGGCCTTGTGTCCTGGTTTAATTTTTTTGGCTTTTTCAGCCCAGCTCTCCAGCTCGTGTGAGCCCAAAAAAACTGATTCTTCGAGCAAGGCTGTTGTCGTTGCAAATGCAACACAAAAAAAGTCGCTGGAGAATGGAGCTCAGATTGAGGTTCCCATTGTTTTTCAACACCTGCGTGGCGAAGCTGCTCTGAAGTCGCAGGTGACCTGTGTCTATGAACAAAAAGCCACAGTTCAGTTCACCGAGGAGGGCTATGAGTTCATTCGGGGAGATACCAAGCCCGAGCGGCTCAACATCAACGCCGTGAACTCTGCGAGCATCTTGTATCATTTGCCCAAGGCGTTAACCCATGCGTTTCAAAGTGCCACCACTTCATCCGTTGAAGAGCTCAATTCTGCAGGAGCGATCGTGAACCTGGGATTCTTTGCTTTGGCGCTCCTCGACGAGCAGCTTTCTGGAAAGAAACCTATGCCCGACTTAAACTCAGCTAAAGACACAGTCTCTCAGGTGCTCAAAGGAGGAGAAATTCCTGAAGATTCAAAAGTGGGTCGAGAGCTTCAAAGTGCCTTCTCGAATTTGAAAGAAAAATCTGTAGAGGTGTATCAGCTTGTTCGGGCGGTCGATCCAAAGTCGGGAAGGCTCAATCTTGATCAGATCTCAGCCTTCCGTTCTCGGGGGTCGTATGTCTTTTTCAAAGAGCTGATGCGGATCACGGGAGAGGCTTCGAAGTCGGGCCATGTGTGTGATGAACTCAACTCAGACCTCACTCCGATCGTTAAAAAGCCGAACCCTGAGAGCTTGACCTTGCCCGATTTGCCGGATCCTTAAGGGGAGTTGGAGAGTGTGCAGAAAGTGAGAAAAATCACCTTCACAAAGCTACTGGGCTTGGTGTGTTTTGCGCTGGGCTGCGAACTTCGCCCCCTTTCACAGTCTGGCCTTGATGTCATCGTCACCGATGCTGAGCGCGCGGAAAAAACCAGTTACTCCGTCTTTGAAACAGATATTTTGGAGCCGGGTTATCACTACTGCCTCTATTCAAGGGAAATACCCAAGGAAGTCTTTGATTCTCTGGTTTCAGACAACAGAATCGAGTTTTCTGAATTGGCCCAAACATACGGAAGAATGAGATACGCCGACGGATCTGGCGAAAGCTCGGGAGCGTTCTACGCGATTCCTTCCGATCTGTTTGTGGAGCTGATTCCCCGGGCGGTTCGTCTGGCGTTGCAGGCTGAAAAGGCGGAGATTGAGGGATCCCTGTCGGGACGAAAATACGAGCTGGAGGTTGTGAACAAAAGAATTGACGAGGTGACTCAGGAGATACGTGATGCCACGGCTCCGCCCCAGCGAGGGAAGCTCGAACCCTATGATCCTGATGAAATCGAGCGGCAACGTTTCGAGAGGTCGAGGCTCCAGTATTTGCGAAAAAAAGCACTTCAGAAAGAGGAAAAAGAAAAGAGCTCGTTGAAACAAAAGGCTCGTTTGCTCGCGCAGCGCTTCCATATTCCTCTTCCCATTCTAGCAGCACAAGGCTCTCCGGAGTTGGCAGATCTGGAAAAGAAAATAGAAGAGGTTGAGGCAAACCTGGAAGATCTGGCAAAGCAGGAGGGGCTCTGGCGAGCTTGGAAAGAGTTTCGGGAAGAGGATCAGGAAAGAAGAAGGCAGATCACCTTTCTTGAAGGCCAGGCGCAGAAGGTCCTCGAGCAGTACAAAGTTCTCACCCTGCGTGCCAACGCGTATCGCGACTTTGTTCAGCAGAAGCCACTTGAATCTGAGGCTCTTGTGAAGCTTTCGTCTGTGGGTGAATATGCTCAACGAAGTCGGGTCACCCGTGTTCACAACACCTTTGGCAGAGCCTACTCGCTTGCAGTGAAGATGTACCGCGACGCCTGTTTGGGCTTTCCGAGGTTTGAAAAAGAAAATATCTCGGATATTCGGTGTGATCGCAGATTCCGCTGCATGGAGCCTCAAGAGAGGGAGCGGCTGCTGCGGGGGATCTACCGGGAGCAAAAAAGCAAAAGACGATGAATTGAGGATAGTTCAACTATGACCAGCATACGCATTCAGCTCGATGGACGCACTCTTCATGGGCAACCCTTTGGGCCTGATGAAAAGAAACAGATTGTGTGCATTCACGGTTGGCTTGACAATCTTGAGTCTTTTTCCACGTTGGTGAAAGAAATCGAGACGGAGTTTTCAGGGGTTTGTCTTGATCTCACAGGCCACGGGGCGTCTGATCCCTATCCTAACAGTATTCATGACGTCACCGTTGTGGATTGGGTGCTCGATATTCTCAGTGCTTGCGATCACATCTCGAGCCACCCCTTGTTGCTTGTGGGCCACTCGCTTGGCGCCGGCCTTTGCTCCCTCATCGCGGGTTTGGCACCCGATCGTGTGAAGGGGTTGATTCTTCTCGATGGTCTTGTTCCCTTTCCTGCAGAAGAAGAAGACTTTTGCGATCGATTTCGCAATTACGTTGAGGCGCGAAGAAAACTCGGAACGAAACAGCGACGCACCTATGACTCCATCGACTCCATTGCGAAGGCTCGCGTGTTGGCGGGAGACGTGAGCTTTGATCTTGCCAGGAGGGTTGTCTCTCGGAATGTTTCCATGCACGAAGGCAAATATCTTTGGGCCACCGATCCCAGGCTGAAGCTGCCCACGGTGCACCGACTCACACCAGGGCAAATCGACTCTGTGATCAAAAAGATCACTTGTCCCGTGACCCTCTTTAAAGCCACAAAAAGGGAGATGGACTTTGAGGAGAGCATTTTTGAGCGGTTTTCGAAGCTGATTTCCCAGCTCGATTTGCGTGAGGTGGAGACAGGCCATTATCCCCATGAAGAAAAACCACAGCTCATTGCGCAAGAGGTTCGCCGCATGTTGGGCTAGCCAGCTCTTCCCATTCTTCTTCTCTGAGCTGGGGAATAAAACGCAGTCTGTCGGGGGAACCCGCATTGAGAAGGGTGCGTGCGGCTTGAGGGCCCGGATCAAAGTGTTGGTAGATCACGCGTGGAGGGGTTCCTTCCCTCAGAGAAAAAGACCTCTGTATGAGAGCGGCGCACATGCGGCACGGCTTCAGGGTTGAAACCACCCTATGGTCCTTGAGGTCGGCTAGAGGGTTTTCTGCAAGATGTTCTTTCAGAAGGAGCCACTCGGCATGCCAGATGTGGCACAGCCAAGGCATGTTGAAGGCCACACGCAAGACTCTTCCTTTTGGGCAGAGGAGGGCTGCGCCCACACGACGGCTGCTTTTGCGTCTTTCCAAAGAGGCTGCGATCCGATCCAGCAGCTCGAGTGCGCTTTGAGCACATTGTGGTTGAGCGAACAGTGACCTGAGTTCTTGCCT
This sequence comes from Silvanigrellales bacterium, assembly GCA_028285285.1. GTDB lineage: Bacteria > Bdellovibrionota_B > Oligoflexia > Silvanigrellales > Silvanigrellaceae > JANQPW01. The sequence continues at coordinate 1,313 of JANQPW010000491.1, read as the reverse complement.
CCACAATGTGACTTCTGAAGCAAGCGCGTGCACGGGAGTTGCCTGAAGTCTGATCTGAGGCCTTTCAATGGCACGTGCCTTTTGGTCAATCTGAGTAGGGAGATTCTCTGCAGAGGGAACTCTGCTGTAGCGTTTTGCCCCAATTTTTATCATGAGGAGATCTTCAGGACTCGGCTCGTGGTTCAAAAAAATCACTCGTCTCAACAGACTCCGTTGATCCCGTTTTTGTTTGTACCCAACCCATTCAATCAGTGCCGACACGGCTGAGTCGTGTTCCGTAGCTTCAGCCCAGATTCTAGGTTGGCAATTCAACCCTGTGCCTTCAATCCAGGCCCGTTGGCAGTTCATGGTTCGTTTGCGATCGATTGGCTGAGCTGGCCAGCAAGGTGATTGATGAGGAGGCTAAACTTCGCGTAAGAAACATCGCTCTGGCGATCGTTCCAAACCGCTGAAAGACAATACCAGCTGGGTTGAGCCTCTTGAGTGCGGAGCAAGAAGGCTGCTGCAATCACACCCAGATCACGCCCTCCTTTGAACCCAGCATAAGAAAACTGAGCCCGCAGTTCCGGATCAAGAAAAGGAACGTTCTCTGCAAGAAGTTCGCGTCCGTGTTCTTCTGATGAACGGGCACTCTCACTCACCGCATAGCAAACGTCTTTCAAGGAACGCAGAGAAGTTGACTCGCTTATGGCGCCACGGCTTTGGGGGCAGCGAGCACTGCTGCACAATGCTTGGGGAGGAACAGAGTCAGCGAACGACTGAAAAATTTCTTTCAGAGTTGGGCTGACCACACCGTGAGCCACGGAGTAAAACTCAGGAAGACCATACTTGAGGGCAAAGTTGTTGGTGTAGCCCCTTCCATGCGCTGCGCTCAGAAATTGGCTCAGCTGGTCGCTGGAGGGGTTGTCGCTCAAAACGATTGCTTTGCGGGCCGCTTCGGCGAGGGTGTCACCCTCCGTTTCAGCGGGCCTGTCAGCCCATGAAGCCTGCCCTGTCGAAATTCGCTGCGCCAGCTGGTTGAGCAGGTCAAGTTTTGCAACGGAGGCCACATCGAAAGGGAGGTTTTGTGAACCAAAACTCAGTTCGGATAGCTCCACTTCGGGTTTAGACGTCGAAGTTCTTCCGGCATCAAGGGGTGTGATCCTTGCCGCAAATTTCGCACTTGGGTGCTCCGCGAGGAGGCGGCTGTGCAGTTGTTCTCCAGTGGTGGTCTTCAGATGGGGGGCAAAAACGCGTTGCCATCGGATCTCGAATGAATTGGCCTCGAAGTCATCTTGAACACTGAATCCAACGGAGTAACCGCGAGAGAAAAC